>JAPOXY010000167.1 GCA_026706845.1 Gemmatimonadota bacterium | reverse complement strand
CATAAGCCTGACAGGTAGAAACGTGAAAAACAACACGGGCGGACTGATCCTCAGAAGGTGCCGTGCGAAAACGCCCCGAGAGCGCTTGTCCATCTGTCTCAGCGCGAGCCTGCACCTCAACCTGATACCGCGTACCGGGTTGCAAATCTGTCAGCTTGATATGCCGCGTAAAATCGCGATTGGGATCCACAGCACGCCAGGGCGTACTCTTCCAGTCATCGGACATTTCAACAGCATACCGCACGCGCACATCCCCCAACGTACCGGGAACCGCGCCCTCAATCGTATGGATATCGGAACCATCGGGAAACAGAACAACGGGTTCCATAGTGCGTCGGCCCTGGCGCCGTTCCAATTCACCCGTCTCGGGATTTCGATAGCGCACAGTGGGTTTGGGATGGCTTTTATCCATCCGCTCGGGATTCCTGGTCAAACGCGTCCAGACAATCGCACTGGTCTGATCCACCTCGCAAATTTTAATCCCCGTAGCCTGATAAGGACCACTACCATAGCTATTGGCAAACAGTGCCAACATACAAAAACCAGTGAACAGCACCTTCATCCGTTTTCTCCTGTGATTCATCTCGCCGCCTGGGGCAAGGTATCCGTCGTCCTTTGAACACCTGGTGGTTCAACAAGCACCGTGGCATCGGATCCGCAATGGCGTTCTCGGCCTACCGCAAGGACATCCACACCAAGGGCAATACCCTCGTCCTCATGGCGAATCTCGAGCGCGGGACCACGACCGGGATTTAACTCCCCCCGAATAATCCAATCGCCCAAACAAATCCACCCATCTCTCTGAACAGGGTCTTGAAATCGCGCTTCATCTTCCCGATCACGCACCTGAAAAACAGCGAGAAAACGCATCATATTACATGCCCTCTCAGGCGAAACCGCGACGTGCCACTGATCGGGAAAAACCGCCATATTTTTCCCCAAAAAAGTCTTATTACCTCCCCAGTTGACCGCGGGCGGATCAAAAACTGTATCGATATCAATATACAATTTTTGAGACCCAAAAATATTCACCTGACCGCGCGCAACACGAGTCTGCGTGTACAATCGCTGATGGCAAACATCAGCAATAATTTCCCGATCCCCGTGGACGAGCCATTGCCAGCGGGCGTCGTGATCGGCTTCCAGATCATCGTAAATCACCAGAACATCTGGTCTCAAAAGCACCAGATGCCGGCGAAAACGCCTGAGACCCGCATCCCCATACGCATGGGACGCATCGCCGAGCGCGTAAGCCATGTGTTCACCATTGAGAAACCGGGAAATTATACCATAACTCTCAGCACCTCGGGGCTGGCCCTTCCCATCTATGAGAACCGAATTGTGCCCCCGCGTGGCCCTGTACCATTGCTTCGAATGATCGTCACCCGCAGAAGTGTAATAGCCCGAATTTCTAAAAACGGGTTCACCTCCATAAAAAATATTAAACCCATTCTGACACTCGTGAGAATGGAGAAGCGAGCCATAGGGACTGGACCGCATGCCCACCATGAGATCTCGTCGGGTATTTGCGAGATCCGTATGCAGCGACACAATACCAACATCGGCAAAACACCAGCCCTGCGGCAATGATCTGGGCGAACGCGGGCGCGGTCTCGCCTTTTGATCTCTGAACTTGTGCCACATGAGTAACGGATTGCTCTCCTCTCCTGCCTCTTCCCGCCACTGCTGCACATACCACGCTGCATAAGGATCGTCAAACCGAACAGCCATATCCTCTACAAAATCGAGATGATTACGCGTCGGACGCGCCTTCAGTTCCGTACCATCGCCAAATCCATCCGACCGCGAATGGGGCGGCCAGGTATAAAGCAAAAAACTGGCACTATTTTTATACCATGCATCCTGAAAAAGATCCACACCGCTGAGTTCTCCAATGCGCGAAGGGAGAACGAGCAAAGTCTCGACATTCGTCCCAAAATAAGAATTGCCATTTGCCCAGCCCCCATCTGCACCTCCCATAAGGGGAAATCGGGCAATCCACAACTCGTACACAAAGCGTACCCACTGTGCCGCATCGGAATACTCGTGCAAAAGCGCAAAAGCGACCTCGGAAAATTCGATAAGCAAATGTTGCCAGAAATGGCTGCGAAAAACCAGCGTCTCGATCTTATTCGTCTCCTCCCTGAAAAATCGCTCTGCCCGCACAACCATTGCCGCGCGAAGACATTCTCGCTGGGATCCCGTAAGCAGATCAAAGCAAGAATCGTAAACACCCGCCATAACCCGCATACAAGAACCATCGGCAAAATCGCTAATAACGGGATTGGTGTACCCATCCGCATCCCAATTCGCCACATGAAGCCCGCGGCGTATCGCTTCGCGGGCATAGCATTCATCACCCGAAAGCAAATAAGCCGGAATAAGCCATTGCACCGCCGAAGCCATACTACCCGCAAGCGCTTTGCTACCCCACCTGTGAAATTTGAAAACCTGATACGCGTCTTCCCCCTTATCCGGCGGCATAGTATCGTCTTTCAGCGGCGCATCGAGAAACTGATTCGCACGCGACGTAAATCGCTTGCTATGGCCTTTGAGATCACCGCCCCCACCTGGCAATGTCCAGAGCCGGGGATGCATCTTCGGACAAGCCGCGATCACATCAGTAGCCGACGGCGTCTCCATGCACCGAACTGAACCAGTAATCTCAAAATCATACCTATCAGACCAGCGATAGGGACCACCATCTATTGACGTGCCGTATTGCCAATACCATACCCCGGGCGCGAGTTCTCGATGCGTGTTAAACATCGCCCAGGGAAAACCCTCTTCTGCAAAAGTACTGCATTCTGGAAAATCGGGATCTTGAGACAAACGAACCGCGTATCGCACATCCTCGCCCCTCTCAGCGGGCCAGAGCAAAGGCGGGGGATTGCGGTCAACGCGCTTGTTATTAATCGGAAATGCCGCAATGCGCGGTTGGGCGTGGATGACTCTCATAAAGAATGAACTCACAGCTTTTGGTAATCACTCAAGTAGCACTGTCATAATAATCGGCATAAAGAATCAATACAAGAAGGAAATGCAGTCCCACATTGACCCGCCATATTGATTGTGGTATATTTTTTATTCGATTAGAAAATATAAATCTGTGAGCTAAGGACAGCGCCCATTCATCCCAATAAACATATTCGCGAAGCGATAAGATACGCAGAACGCAAAGGATGGCGGCTCATTAAAGCAAACGCCCGTGCTCACATCTGGGGTACAGTTTGGTGTCCACATAGCGACCGAACAGGATGTCGTGTTCGCATCATGTCAACCCCAAAAAATCCTGAAGCACATGCACGAGATGTTCGTCGTATTGTCAATCGCTGTCCCCATATCTAAAGGTCGAATTAAACATGAAAGTCCAGAAATTCACTCTGATTATCGCTCCCGATCCGACAGAAGAAGAAGCGGATAAACTCTACGGCGTTATTGACGACGGGACTCTTGTCACTATCGCCGATATTCCTCAAATTCATTTTCATCGAGAAGCGATAACAATGGATAGTGCAATCCGGTCAGCAATAGCCGATGTGAAGTCTCTGGGTCTGGATGTTCTGCGCGTTGAAATTGAGCCAGAAGCTATTGCGTCATTGGCATAAAAATTTAGAAGAAGAGCGAAAGATGACCAATGATATTCGCCTATTAGATGTGGTGGCATTAACAACCGATAAGCTGGAACACAAATTGGTACGTGGCGAAATAGGCACGGTCGTAGAATGTCATCCTGATGACGGCTATGAAGTAGAATTTGTAGCTCAAGATGGCTACACCTATGCCCTTATAACATGTGAGGGAAAAGATCTCCTTCCATTACGCGAAAAACGGAAAGTGTACGACACCGTAGCTATTTCTGCTGAATCGTAGTTTATTTTTTTAAGAGAGAATAGCAAAAGCCGATGTCTAAATGACATCGGCTTCTTTATTTATGGGCATCGCTCAAATTTTATTGCGTGCGGAGCATAAGGCTAATCATTGCGCGTGTATCCGGAGAACTGACTTCGAAAGTGTCGCGTTTTACAGGATGAATTTCGACTGAAAATTCTGGACGATTCACCAGCGTCTCTATCAGGTCTTTGACCATAACACATGCTTCTTTTCTCGTATATCCCTGAGTCATAGCGTCGAGCATTGGGATTTCTGCAAGCCAAAACTTTCCAACCTTATAAACTTTCCCTTGAAATCGCATGTCAATTTCTCTTTTCAAAACCTCAACGTAAACACAGTCTCTTCTTCCGGTTTAGACTGAACACTTATCGTACCGCGATGAACGCGCATAATCTGTCTGGAAAGTGCGAGACCAATACCCGAGCCATCGCGTTTGGTCGTAAAAAAAGGAATAAAAATCCGCTCCTGCACATCTTCCAAAATACCCGGACCATTATCTTGCACACGAATCACAACCCGGCCTCGCCCATCCAGTTGTGCCGAGAGATCCATGCGGGCATTGGAACGACCTGCAAGAGCTTGCACGGCATTCCGCATCAAATTGATCAACACCTGTTCGATGAGGTCGGGATCCGCAGTAAGCTCGAGCGTCCTGGGATCAATCCCCGTGTGCAGAGCGATATTATTCTTATCGCACTCACCCTGCATCAGAAACACAACGCGGGCAAAAAGTTCGGAAATATGAAAAATTTGAAAATCGGGACGCGATATGTGTGTAAGTTGGCGATACGCCTCGACAAAATGGAGCAGACCTTCGCTGCGCGACTGAATCGTTTCCAGAGCCGTATGAACATCGGGCAGCGTATCGGGATCGAGCGATGAAGCGTGCGCAGAATCGGGCAAAAGATCGCGCACGGTGGAAGTGAGAGAAGAAATGGGCGTAATGGAATTCATGATCTCATGAGTTAGTACCCGAATCAGCTTTTGCCACGCCTCCATCTCCTGTTCTTCGAGCTCGCTCTGGATATTTTGAATAGACGCCAGAATAAAAGACTCGCCCCGCATCCGCAGTTCAGTCGCATAGACGATAATCTGGAGCAATTCGTCCTCATCCTGAATTTTGACCAGCGTCTTATCGCCCGAGCGGAGCTTGAGCAGCGCCTCTGAAAACGCCTTACTAACCGCCTCCAATTCGCGCACATCGCGCATATGGGGCTTGCGAAGCAAACGCTGCGCCGCTGTATTCATCAATTCAATACGACCTTCGGGCGTATAGCAAATCAGACCAATGCCCACATGCTGGACAACGGTCTGGAGATACTGAAAATTCTCTTCTCTTTCTGCGCGCGTCTTGCAAAAAGCCTCGAGCACCTCGTTAAACGCATCCTTGAGATTGTTATACGCCGACCCCAACCCGGCACCCGTAAAAGATTGGGAAAAATCCTCATAGCGAATCGCCTGCAAAAAGCGCGTCAGATCGCGCTGCGTGCGCTCCACATAGTGTATGAGTGCCCAGGTCTGATAGAGCACACACGCACCAATAATAGCAAGCGTGGCGTAGTATTCACTAAAAAAAAGACAATAAAAGAAAAGACAGGTCGTGATGCACAGAAGGGCCACGCGCAAAATACATATCAGGCGAAAGTGTTTATAAACCATGCTTTTCGAGCCTGCGGTAAAGCGCGCTACGCGTGAGACCAAGCTCACGCGCTGCGTGACTGATATTGCCGCGGTGCTTCTCAATCGCTTTGCGAATAACGGTTTTCTCCACGTATTCGAGATTGAAGTCGTCAAAATGAATATCGTCACCTGCGGCGGGTTCGGAAACGCTGAGAGGAAAGTCCAGCGGTTGAAGAATGCCATTTTCGTTCATAATCACAGCCCGTTCAATCGCGTGCTGCAATTCGCGGATATTGCCCGGCCAGGTGTAATTCACGAGATGCTCAAGTGCTGCTGATTGAATGGCAATACCCGGTTTATTGTACTTCTGACCGTACGTCTCGAGAAACACCTCCACAAGCAGGGGAATATCGTCAAGACGATTGCGCAGAGGCGGCAGATGGAGTTCAACAGTATTGATGCGATACAGAAGATCTTGCCGAAAATCATTGCGGGCCACCATATCGTGAATCGGCATATTGGTCGCGCAGATCAGCCGCACATCAATATCAATGGGTCGGTTGGTACCCAGGCGAATAACCGTGCGGTTTTCAAGTGCCGTCAGC
>JAPOXY010000166.1 GCA_026706845.1 Gemmatimonadota bacterium | reverse complement strand
TGAGCAAGCGATCTCCGTCGAATGCATATACAAATGTTGCGGTAATTAGTTCAACGGGTGGGAGTTCATTGGAGTACACAACGCGACACTGGTTGGGTTTTGGTAGGGATGGAACGTTTTGTTCTGTGCGGAGAATTTTCATGATTTGTCCTTAAGCGCGTTTGGGCAATAAACCAAATTATTTTCGGTGTCTTAATATATGGACAGGTAAATACGGGTTTATGATTCATTTAATGCGATAAATTGCGAGCGCGATCTGTATTTGCAATCCCGCTTGACACATCTTTGTATTTTTATGATCATGGTTTGAAAACAAAATATTCACTTCATTTTAGAAAGGAAACGAAATGGCAGCAGAAAAACACACGCCGGTGGGGTATGACGATACGCCGATGTTGCCCAATCAACCGTGGCGCGTTCACGATAAGAATCGTCCAGCACCGCGCGTGGTGACGCCGGGAGCCAGTGCAGGTGATGCGCCATCGGATGCCGTGGTGCTGTTTGATGGTACAGATTTGTCCAGTTGGCAGAGCCGCGATGGTGGGGATCCGACATGGACGGTGGAGAATGGGTATGTAGAGGTGAATCCCCGAACGGGAAATATCCAGACAAAAGATGAGTTTGGAAGCGCACAGTTGCACATAGAGTTTGCCTGTCCGTCAGAAGTGCGCGGTAGCAGCCAGGGGCGGGGAAATAGTGGTGTGTTTTTGATCGGGAAATACGAGGTGCAGGTGCTGGATGGATATGACAATCCGACGTATTCCGATGGTACGACGGGCGCGATTTACAGCCAGTTTTCGCCGCTGGTGAATGCGACGCGTCCGCCGGGTGAGTGGCAGGCTTATGATATTGTTTTTGAAACACCGGAATACGATGGCGATTCACTGGTGAAGCCCGCTTATTTGACGGTGTTTTTGAATGGTGTTGTTTTGCACAACCGCAAAGAGGCTATGGGACCGACCGGACACAGAAATGTGTCGACTTATGACACACCGCACGGGCCTACCGGGCCGTTGATGCTGCAAGATCACGGCGATCCCGTGCGCTATCGGAATATCTGGATCCGTCCATTGACTGATTATGATGAAGGTTAGAGAGGCCCTATTATTGAGGTCATAATTGAAAAGAGCCGGTCCGGAAATGGATCGGCTCTTTTCAATCTTTCAAAGCCGAGAAAGCCAGATGACAGGCAAAAAGTTATACGCAACAAAATGCGGAATAGTTCAAAGCCTATTTGTTTTTGTTTTTTGTTTCGGTTTTGCCCTGTCTATCACGCTTCCCTCTTTTGCAAAACAGAGGCCCCAGGTCGCACTTGTGCTCAGCGGGGGAGGTGCGCGTGGCGGGGTACATATCGGTGTGTTGCGCGTGCTCGAGCGCGAAGGTATTCCCATTGATTTGATCGTGGGCGCGAGTTATGGTGCTCTGGTGGGAGGATTGTATGCTGCCGGATATTCTGTTGATGATCTCGAACGCATTGTTGTAGAAACAGATTGGGGGGAAATGACCAGCAATAGCCCTGATCGCCGTCTGTTGAATTTGCATCGCAAACCAATAGTTGATCGTCAGATGCTCGCATTGCGCCTCGATAAATTTGATCTAAAATTGCCTTATGGGGTTTTTGCCGGGCAAAAGATTCAGCATTTTCTCTATCAATTGACCATTGGCGCAACTTATCGGGCACGAAACGATTTTGATCGGCTGCCAACGCCTTTTCGCGCAATTGCAACAGATATTGTAGCTGGCGAACAGGTCGTGATTAAAAATGGCTCGCTCGGCACGGCAATCAGAGCGAGTATTTCTATCCCGGGAGTGTTTGTGCCAGTGAGTACAGAAAAAACTCTTCTTGTAGATGGCGGCATTGTCAATAATCTGCCTGTAGATGTCGCATTAGACGCCGGGGCTGATTTTGTTATTGCCGTGGATTGTGCCACGCCTTTGCGCACTCAAAAACACGAATTTGAAGATATCATCGACGTCATCGATCAGGCTGTTAGTTTTCGAATTGAAGAAAAAAAAATGGCACATCGCAAACTCGCCCATGTGTTGATAGTGCCCGATTTAAAAGGATTTGATAGCGGCGATTTTAATCGCTCACATACAGTGATTCCGATTGGTGAAGAAGAAGCCGAAAAACATCTGGATTCAATCTGGAAAACTCTGCAAGTGCTTGGAATTCCAAAGCGCGTTGAAAAGTCGAGACCGTCGATGTTGCCAGATGATTTTGATTTTAGAACCTGGGCGGATATACCATCTGATATTGTAATTGACCGGGTGCGGATTGAGGGTTTAGAGCGCTATACAAGAGGCATTTCCATTGCAGAGTTGGAAAAGTTCATCAATAAGCCGACATCGTTTCGGGAACTGGAACGCGAATCTGGCCGGTTATATGCGACCGGATTATTTCAAACAGTGGATTACCAGGTTATCTACCATGAAGACTATACCGAATTGGTTTTTCAGGTGCTTGAAAACCCCCCAAGTGAGTTGAAAATGGGACTTCGTTACGACAACGATTTTGGGGTTTCGGCACTGGCCGAGCTTGCACATCAAAATGTTTATGGCCGCGCAGTAGAGTTTTATTTGCGCGGCCTATTGGGCACTACTATGAAGTTTGCTGAAATGAATTTAATTTTTCGCTCATTTAAGGGCCTGAGTTTTCTCGGAGAGATTCAGGGCTGGAATCAAGAGCGGGTGGCTTATTTTGAAGAGCAAGCCCAGGGCGTGTATAATGAGAGGCGTCTTCGCACGCGATTGGGCATGCAGGTTTTGTTCCACAGTTGGGGAGGTTTCAACGTGGGGTATCAAGTTGAACATATGCTCATTCGCGATGCGATCCAGGTCCTGGAATCTGAATATCTCCCCGCCTTCTGGTTATCTGCAGGTATTGATACGCGAGACGATGTGTTTGTGCCAAAGCGGGGCATCTTTTTTCATACCCGGGGAAAATGGGTTCATCGGACATTTTTACATAAGCAGGTGCAAACACAACTCGCGTACTTCGCCAGCCCCCATCCGCAATTGAGTGTGGGCTTCTGGTCCCAGGGAGGCTATGTGA
>JAPOXY010000165.1 GCA_026706845.1 Gemmatimonadota bacterium | reverse complement strand
TTTCGCACTGGTCGGTGCTGTCGGTACACCTACATCGCTCTCCGCTACCCCTGTGGCTGCCGCTGCGGGTGTCCCCTACATCGCCCCCTTTACAGGTGCGGCCTTCCTGCGTGAAGTCAGGTGGCAAAACGTGATTAACCTGCGGGCGTCCTATAACCAGGAGACCGAGGCTATGGTCGCTCGTTTGACTACAGACCTGGGTATTAAACGCATTGCCGTTATGTACCAGGATGACTCTTTTGGTCGGGCGGGTTATCGCGGCGTGCGGCAGGCTCTTGAGCGGCGTAGCATGGAACCTGTGGCAATAGGGGTGTACCAACGCAATACCACGGCGGTGAAGACGGGTCTGCTCAACCTGCATAGTGCAAATCCCGATGCCGTAATCCTGATCGGAGCTTACAAGCCGGTGGCAACGCTGATTGCCTGGGCGCGGCACACGGGTATGGATCCCGTATTCATGACCATCTCCTTTGTGGGCAGCAATGCGTTGGCCAGGGAACTCGGTCGCGGTGGTGCTGGGGTCTTCGTCACTCAGGTCGTACCTTTTCCAACAGATAACACTCTCCCCGTTGGTGTTGCCTATCGTCGTGCTCTAACGGCCCACGCCCCCGAAGCGACTCCCGGTTTTGTCTCCTACGAAGGCTATTTGGCGGGGCGATTGGCTATCGCTGCTCTCGAACGCTGTGGCAGAGAGGTTGACCGCGTTGGGTTTCTCAAGAATTTGCGCGGTGCCGATACTATTGATCTGGATGGCTTTGAACTTCGCTATGGCGCAAATGACAATCAGGGTTCAGACGCTGTTTTTCTCACCGTGATTGGCACAGATGGCAGCTATCGCTCGATCCAAACTCTGCGGGACGCAATAAAGCCATGATTGACATACTAAAACACCTGCTTGAAGGCCGCTACCGAATCTCGACGCAACTCTATTTGGGTATTGGCGGTGCTGTTGTCCTCACTATGGGGGCGAGTCTGGTTGGCTGGTTTTCCTTCAACAGTGTGGGTGACGCGCAAAGTCGCGTGAATGAAGGCAGTGTGCCCGGAATGGCAGCCGCATTTGGAGTCGCCCAACAAAGCGGTGCCATTGTAGCTGCAGCACCGCGTCTCATCGCTGCTGCAACGCCAGAGACATTTAATCAGGTTATTGCCGAGATCGCCACAGAGCGAAACACTTTTGAAGCGCAGTTGGCGGCTCTGACGCAGCAAGGTGAAGAAGAGGAGCGCTTCAGTCGCATTCGCGCCCAGGGTGGTACCCTGATCTCAAATATTGAAGCAATTGAAAGTTCGGTGGCCGAGCTTTTTGTGCTGCAAGAACAGAGTGAAGCCCTGCGCGCAGAACTGGTTAAAGTGCGCAATGAACTGGTTGGTGTCATGGTTCCGCTTATTGACGATCAGTTGTTCTACGCTATGACGGGGTATCGCAATCTCGGCGAAGCTCCCGCGTCGCCTGCACAGCACTTGTCGAGACAAGAGTTCGACCACTATCGCCATCTGGCTGCATTGCAAGCAGACGCCACCACAGCAATCCAGCTTTTGTCGAGTGCTTTCAATCTTTCAGATGCGCCCTTGATTGAGCCATTGCGGGAGCGCTTTGAGGCTGCTAAAGATAGGATTGAATGGAGTTTGTCGGCACTCGGAACGGCTCGTGCGAGTAGTCAGATCGCTCCGATATGTGCCCGCCTGTACCAGTTGGGGTTGGGAGAGCAAGGAGGATTTGACCTGCGTATGCGGGAACTCGAACACGTCGCGCACCAGCGGGATCTGCTCGCACGCAATCAATCTCTTGCCCTCGATCTGGTCGCCGAAGCCGAAGGGCTGGTAAATGCTGCCCGCATAAGTGCGAAGGAAGCTACCCACGCTTCCACACTGGCTATCGGCACCGGGCGCAGTCTGCTGTTGGTTTTGAATGTGATCAGCATTACTGGCGCGTTGTTGATCGCCTATTTATTCGTGGGACGAATGCTATTGCCCCGTCTCGAGCGACTATCCGTGCGGATGCGCGGCATGGCTGACGGCGACCTGGAGGGCAAGGTCGATATCGGCGGGAACGACGAGGTGGCAGACATGGCCGCAGCCCTTGAAGTTTTTCGCCGCCATGCCCTGGAGGTGCAGCGCCTGAATCTGGTGGAAAAACTGGCAGAAGAGTTGCAATCTAAGAACGAAGAGCTCGAAAAAGTGCTGGACGACTTGCGTGTGGCACAGGACCAGATCGTCATGCGCGAGAAATTGGCCTCGCTCGGCGAACTCACTGCAGGTGTGGCGCACGAGATCAAGAATCCTCTGAATTTTGTGAAGAACTTTTCAGAATCGTCGGAAGAGCTAATGGAGGAATTGGTGGAGGTACTGGACGAAAATCCCGAAGCACTGAGCGAGGAGCAGCGCGAATTGGTTGATGAGATATGCCAGGACCTCACCGACAACATGGGGCGTATCCTCCAACACGGCAATCGCGCTGACCGCATTGTTCACGACATGCTCATGATGGGGCGCGGCTCTGGCGAACGACAGCCCACTGAAATCAACAATTTGCTCGATGAACACGCCCGCCTTGCCTATCACAGCGCACGGGCGACTGACGCGGACTTCAACTTGACTATTGAGACGGATTTAGATCCAGATGCGGGGGAAATCGAAATTGTTCCGCAGGATCTGGGGCGCGTATTCCTCAACATGGTAGGCAATGCCTGTTACGCTACCGACGAGAAAAGGCGTGCTATTGAAGCAGATGATGGCGAGACTTTTTTCCCGACCCTGTCGCTGAGCACCAGGCGCCTGGATGATCGGATAGAGATAAGCATAAGAGATAATGGGAATGGGATTCCACCCGAGGTTGTCGATAAAATTTTCAATCCTTTTTTTACCACCAAACCGACAGATAAGGGCACGGGTCTTGGCCTTGCCCTTTCCAACGATATTGTGCGCGAACACGGGGGAAATATCCGGGTTGTATCCGATCCCGGTGAATTCACCGAGATGATAGTTGAATTGCCTTTGGTGCCGCCCGCGGTGACGACCGAAGAGGTAGCTAGATAGAAGGGGTGGAGGCACTGTCTCATCACTATGGGAGGAGCAGTCATGCAAATGTTCTTGAAAGCCTTTATTCAGCACCGGTTCACTAATCTGGTGGGAAAACCACTTGCGGTGCTCGGGTTCCTTGCGTGCGCTACAACTGCCGCGTATGCGGCAGTTGACGAAGAAACTCTGTTTGTCTTCAATACATTCTCATTCCTTATTTGGGGCGCGCTGATAATGTGGATGTGCGCGGGATTTACCATGCTCGAGTCCGGCTCTGTGCGCACCAAGAATGCCTCCATGATCTGCCTGAAGAATATTGGCATCTATTCCATTGCCGGGCTTGCCTACTATTTCATCGGCTATAACCTCATGTACGTCGATGTGGGGAATGTGATTGGGTCATTTAAATTCTTATACGGACCGTCTGGTGATGAACTTGCTCTGCTGGCGGCAGAAAATGATGCTGCAAAGGCGGCCGCAACGGCGGCAGTAGTTAAGAACGGCTATTCCACTATGTCGGACTGGTTTTTCCAGATGGTCTTTGTTGCGACCACTGCTTCCATTGTCTCTGGAGCCCTGGCCGAACGAGTCAAGCTGTGGTCTTTTTTCCTTTTTATTCTGGTGCTGACAGCGATTATCTATCCCATCGTCGGTGCGTGGACATGGGGCGAGGGATGGCTGAGTGCGATGGGTTTCAAGGATTTTGCTGGTTCGACCATCGTGCATAGCACCGGTGGTTGGGCAGCTCTTGCGGGTGCGATAGTCGTCGGACCGAGGCTCGGCAAATTCCGCAGCGATGGTACGGTTAAATCCACGCCACCATCCAATATTCTTGTGGTGACGCTGGGCGTCTTCATCCTGTGGCTCGGCTGGTTTGGCTTTAATGGCGGATCTCAACTGGCATTGGGAAGCGCGCTTGACGCGGTCGCGATGAGTCATGTACTGGTCAATACCAATCTGGCGGCCGCAGCCGGTGTTATGGCAGCTCTTTTAGTTTCTCGACCTATTTTGGGACGCATAGATTTGTTTGCAGGGCTGAATGGCGCAATCGCCGGTCTGGTCTCGATTACCGCTGGACCTGATATTGTTGCTCATTACTGGTCGGTCATTATTGGTGCTATTGGCGCAGTTGTGTGTACTGCCGGAATCAAGCTTCTGGAAAAAATCAAACTGGACGATGTGGTGGGGGCGATACCGGCTCACCTGTTCGCCGGTATCTGGGGCACCATAGCGGTCTGCATTGTTGGCGGCGGTAACTTAGGTGTGCAATTGATCGGCATCGTAGCGATTGGCGCATTCGTGTTTGTGACCTCGTGGGTTTTGTGGCGCGTAATTGCTATGACGTTGAGTGCGCGCGTGTCGCGCCAGGTCGAACAATTGGGTCAAGATGTTGGGGAATTGGGGATTGACGCCTATCCCGAATTTGTGCTTATGCCAGAAGAAGATGATGAGGAATAAGTGCCGGCAAGAATCTTCTGCATATCCCCTGGAGGGCGCGCTTCAAACATCATTTCTTCTTTTCTTACGGGATGCACAAATGTCAATTGAGTCGCGTGGAGCATCTGTCGATTAGTTTGTGCGAGCAGGTGGGCTGCTCCCCTGCGAAACAGGGGGGCAATTCCAGACAGCCGCTCCTCGCGTCCACCGTATAGCGGATCGCCAAATACAGGACGATTGAGGTTTGCCAGATGCACTCTGATCTGGTGTGTACGTCCGGTCTCCAGCGCGAGAGATAGCAAAGAGAGAAA
>JAPOXY010000164.1 GCA_026706845.1 Gemmatimonadota bacterium | reverse complement strand
GCTTCTGGATCAAATGATAAGACAGTCAAGCTGTGGGACGTGGTGACGCGCAAAAATACTGTTACCTTTGAAGGGCATACGGACTATGTCAATTCAGTGGGATTTTCTCCCGATGGCGCAACCATCGTTTCCGGGTCAGATGATGGCACGGTCAAGCTGTGGGACATGGCGACGGGCATAAATATCGCCACACTTGAAGGCCATACAGAGGAAGTTCTTTCGGTGACATTTTCACCTGATGGAACGACGGTCGCTTCTGGGGCAGAGGATGAGATGGTTAAACTATGGGACGTGGCTGAGGCGGTTCAGCCACAGCCTGCGGGGCTGGTGATAATATCCGGCAATGACCAGCCAGGCACACCCGGTGCCGCGTTGCCCAATCCCCTGATCGTTGAAGTGAAAGATCAGTACGGGAATCCCTTACCAGGTGCTCAAGTCACCTTTACAGTCACCGCTGGTGAGGGGAAGCTCAGTGGTCAGTTCACAGTTGAACAGGTAACAACAGATCCCAATGGCCGCGCACAACAAACGCTTACCCTTGGTCCCGGTCCGGGAACATACACTCTTATCGAGGTATCTGCTGGAAGTGAGCTGGTGATATTTACTGCTGGAACGCCTGACGTGCCACGCCCCAGGGACGGTGATTATTGGACATGGCATTTACCCAACGGCGTAACCGCACGTCTGGGCAAAGGTTGGATATTGGATATTGCGTATTCGAATGATGGCACGCGGTTGGCGGTGGGCAGTGGCATCGGTGTTTGGGTCTATAATGCACTCACCGGTGCCGAGATTGACCTCCTCACGGGACATACTTCTGTAATCCGCAGCGTCGCGTTCAATCCGGATGGCAGTACACTCGCTGGTGGCGGTTGGGACGGTACAATCCATCTTTGGGATGCCACCACAGGACAACATTTGAATACGCTCACGGGGCATCGGTCTGCAGTCCGTAGCGTCGCGTTCAGCCGGAATGGCACGCTTGCCAGTGGCAGTCAGGGCGGTACAATCCACCTGTGGGACGCCACCACAGGACAGCACCTGAGAGTGCTCACTGCGCTGGATGTGTTTGGAAATGCGGAGATTGTCAATAGTATCGCGTTCAGCCCGGATGGCAACACGCTCGCCAGTGCAGGAAAATCTTTTCTTAGTGGTATCATCCATCTATGGGATGCCACCACAGGACAGCGCAGGAAAAAGATCGAACCGGTGGGGGTGAATGCAGGCGGACTCTGGAGCGTCGCATTCAGCCCGGATGGTAGCACACTCGCTGGTGCCAGTCAGACTCTCCCGGGAATGCGCCATGGCGACCTCTATTTGTGGGATGCGACCACAGGCACAGAGCAACGTTTAGAAAAGTCCGATTTTCCTCCAGTGCCTACCTACTATTATAGTATCGCGTTCAGTCCAGATGGCAACACGCTAGTCAGTGGGGGCGGAAAGTTTTTTGGGGGAGGCAATATCGATTTATGGGATGCGGACACGGGGCAACACAAGCAGAGGCTCACAGGGCATGCGTGGCCTGTGCGAAAGGTCGCGTTCAGCCAGGATGGGCGATTCGCCAGTGGGGGCGGAGAAGAACTCCTTCTGTGGGATGCTACAGGACTACCCTTGAACACAGTTAAAGGGCATTCGTGGTTGGGTCGAAGCGTCGCATTTAGCACGGATGGGACGCTGGTCAGTGGCAATTGGGCTGGTTCAATAGATCTGTGGGATGCGGATACAGCACGGCACATGAAGAGGATTCCAGGGCATGCATCTGCAGTCCGGAGTGTTGTGTTTAGCCCGAATGGCAGCACACTCGCAAGTGTGGCTGGCAAAACAATCCGTCTGTGGGATGGGGTCACGGGACAGTACAAAATGAGCCTGCCCGATAGATCCTATGGAGGCTCTAGCTCTGGCATCGGAATCGGCATTGGTGGCATCGGCTTTGGTGACACCAGCGGCGGCCTCACTGGCATTAGAGTTGGAGGCATCACCATCGGCTTTGGCCTTGGCGGCGGTAGTGACCCCTATAAATATGACCCTTTTATTTTTTCGGTCGCGTTCTCAAGGGATAGCAGTATGCTCGCGGCTGGAAAAGGTGGAGACCATGTTCGTGGTTCTATTGATTTTCGAGACGCTACCACGGGAAAATTATTAAAGAGGATCACAGGGCTTGAGGCGGATGTCTGGAGTGTCGCGTTCAGTCCAGATGGCACACTCGCCAGTGGGAGTACGGACGGCGTCATCCGTCTGTGGGATACCACCAGCGAACAGCCCCTGAAGACACTCGAAGGGCATACGTCGGCAGTCTGGAGCGTTGCATTCAGTTCAGATGGGAAGACACTCGCCAGTGGAGACGCGGACGGTATCATTCGCCTGTGGAATGTCACAACCGGACAGTCCAAGAAGACACTCCAGGGGCATACGGATGATGTCCGAAGCATTGTGTTCAGTCCGGATGACAGCATACTTGTCAGCGGGAGTTTGGACCGCACCATCCGTCTATGGGATGCTACCACCGGACAACCCGGGCAGACGCTCGAAGGGCATCTATCGGAAGTCTGGAGCGTTGCGTTTAGTCGGGATGGGAGCATACTCGCCAGTGGCAGTTTGGATGGTACGGTTCTGCTGTGGGACATGTCGCCGTATGTCACAATTCAAGTCCAGACGCTCGACTTCGATGGCGATGGGGCTGTGGGTTTTGGCGACTTTTTGCTATTTGCGGCACAGTTCGGATTAAGCCGTGGCGATGCGGGGTATGATGCGCAGTACGATCTGGATGGCGATGGCACCATTGGATTTGGTGATTTTCTGCTCTTTGTCAACGCCTTTGGCAAAGAAGGATGATAAAGAATATGCGCTATGATTTGTGCTCTATTTGGCAAAGTCATAGACGGTTATCTGTTGCTTAATGCAGGAACCGGGCGAGGGCAGAGGAACAGACTCATGAAAACGCCAGCTATGAATTATAAATTTCTCTTACTGATTTTAGTCTTATCGGCCTTCGCACAGGGTATCAGCTACGGGCAAGAATCTGTTCCCTCGGTGAATGAATCAGGGACGGATGCCACACTAAGCAGGCTGACGGCCAGCCCGGTGGACATTATCGGCTTCGACAGCGATGTAACCGAATACCATGTCGGCGTTGCGAACACAGTAACACAGGTCATCATAACAGCTACCGCCACAGATGCAGGCGCAACCATCGAGATAGGTAAGAGTGAGACAGATAAGAACACCGTCGCCAGTGGTTCAGCGCAGGTGTTCTTGCTGGATGAGGGTCGGAACACCATGTATGTATGGGTTACTTCCCAGAGCGGAACTATAAAGAAAATCTATACAATCATAGTGGGTAGGAGCGTCGATTCTGCGTACGGCTGGAAAGCCGTTGAAGACTTCAACACGCTGCGTGCTGCTGGAAACCGAAGCATTGACGGTATCTGGTCGGATGGGACGACCATGTGGGTGGCGGACGAAAGCGGCGACGAGAAATTGTATGCCTATGACATGATATCCAAGGAGCATGTTCCGGAAAAAGACATCAATACGCTGGATGCCGCCGATAACGACGCCCCGGACGGCATCTGGTCGGACGGAACGACCATGTATGTCGCGGACGATCCGTCCTTCTTCGAAAAGATTTATGCGTACGACCTGGCGACCGGGGCCAGGGACCGCGACAAAGACATCAATGCGCTGGAAATTGCTGGAAACGACAACCCGGAAGGCATCTGGTCGGACGGAACGACCATGTGGGTGGCAGACATCTCTGACGAGAAATTGTATGCTTATGACATGATGTCTAAGGAGCGTGTCCCGAACAAAGACTTCAACACGCTGGATGCCGCCGGAAACGACGATCCGACGGGCATCTGGTCGGATGGGACGACCATGTGGGTAGCGGACGACTGGGACGAGAAATTGTATGCTTATGACATGATGTCTAAAGCGCGTGTCCCGGACAAAGATTTCAATACACTGAAATCTGCTGGAAACGGTAGCCCGGAAGGCATTTGGTCGGACGGAACGACCATGTGGGTGGCGGACGACTGGGACGAAAAAATATATGCCTACAACATGCCGCCCAACGGAGGCGCAACAGCGGGCGTGACCGACTTCAATGGCGACGGTCGGACCGATTTGGCTGACTTCTTACTGTTTGTCGATGCGTTCGGCGGTACCGACGCTCGCTTTGATCTGGATGGGGGTGGCACCGTCGGACTTAGTGATTTTCTGATCTTTGTAGATGCCTTTGGTAAAGAAGGGACTGGGTGAGTGCGTTCGGTTCTGATCCAACGTATAAGGATGATGCCTGAGCGGGTACCTGCGGTCACCAACAAGGAGGTTGATCTCTGTATTTTTGTATAGTATTTCTACTTTATATCACATAATTTGAGTTATATAACACAAGTCGATAATTTTTCGAGAATCGGTTGATGCGCTCATTTTTTCTTTCTCTTCCTTTATGTGTCCTTTTGTTTTGCCCCCCGAAAGACGCACATACCTCAACTTCGGTGACGTACACTGACAGTCTTTACAAGCACGATCCCTACGATATATCGCAAGCCAGAGTTACCGACAGCACGGATGTCTATGTTACAAAAACTTCAAAAGTGAAATATCTCTTGCGATCCCCCCGGTATATCTTGCTGACGATGGTCTATCCTTTGGAGAAATTCGCTATTCAAGTAGAGTACGCAAAACTGTGGATTCGTTACTATAAATTTTTCACCAATAAAGCGGGTACATTTGGTCTTTTCCCGTACGGGCAATTGGGAGGAGAAACAGGTACAGGGATTGGAGCGCGTCTTTTCCATACCAATATCCTGGGGCGCAAAAACGCATTGACTGCACACTATATCTATTCGGGCGAGCAGGGGCAATTTTGCGAAGGTCTGTATATTGACCCCAATCTATTGGACACGGGGCTTATTTGGAAAATTCAGGGTGGATATTTACGAACCAAAAATAGAAATGCCAATATAAACGGCGCAATAGATGACGACGAGTCGAGGCTTTTTGAACTCAAAAAAGTTGATGTTGAGACCTCTGTTGAATGGTGTTTGAAAACGGATGAGGTCGCGTCTATAGCGCCGCAGTTTAAAATGGTGGGCAGGCTCGGGTTTTCGCAGCGCAATTTTATGCCTGTATTGGGTGGATTGCAACCGCTTTCCGACCCGGGATCATCACCACAGGCACGCCTGCTTAAAGGGTTGGGTACAATATTCAAATTTTATCGCTTTGGACTTCAGGTGATGTATGATGACCGCGATTATAAAAAACCAGTTCGCCAGCTTTCACATCCTCCCAATTATCGATTTCCAGGCAGGATGGTTACACAACTTGGAGATCAGTTTTATTTTCAGCGAGATATTGGCTTTCCCGAACGCGGTGGATTTATCACTTTAGAAGGCGACTGGGTGACAGGCCCTGATCGCATTGCGTTCTACAAGATACGCGCCGAAGCTGCCCGTTATATCACGCTGTTCTGGAAGAACCGAATTCTGGTTCTGCACGCACGGGTGGATAAAGTGCGGTCAGTGGGGGATGGATTTGTTCCTTATACCGAGTTGATTCAATTGGGCGGCAATGAATCGGCACGCGGATACACGCGCGGTTATTTTCGCGGACAGGGTGCATTGCAATTTAATGTGGAGTATCGATATCCAATATGGGATTATTCGAATGTGTTTTTGTTTTGGGATGAAGCGCAAATTTTTGACCATTTTGGCGATTTGAGGTGGGGAGGGTTCCATTCTTCGTGGGGTGGCGGCATTGCATTTCGCACGGAGGTCGGTTTGCTCGGCAAAATCAAAATTGGGCATAGTACTGCCAATCGTTTCCTCATCGGATTTACGATGAGTCAGGCATTTTAGAAGACGCGGAGAAGACATTCTTGATGAAAAAGGATTTGCATAAATTGTGGGTATGGGTGCTTATGGCTTGTATTGCTGCCGAGGTTGAAGCGATCGACCGCCATTTATCAACTGCGCCAATCAAGTGGTTTGATCCCGATAATCGCAGTATTGCTCAACCCAAAGTAATTAAAAGGAATCTGATATGGGACATGGTCGATCACTCTTTTGTTTATCCAATGACTAAGAAGCTGGATTTGGGAAAGAGTGCGCGGCGGGTCGGGAATATTCTGAATATTGCGCCATCTCGTCAGGCAGATAATATCAATGTGCTGGATGAAGTACCCAATTCATCGTGGTACACGAATCGGCATTTTCTTGTGCGGATGGATGCTGCGGCGTTGGCCAAAGGACCGGGGCACGCGCATCCTGATACGAGCGGTTCATGGGAGATTATATCGGGAAAATTTGAGGGCCAGGCGCCTGAGTTTACAATTCGGGACGCAAAAGGAGATATTTATTTTTTGAAGTTTGACCCAAAAGATTATGAAGAGTTAGCGACAACTGCCGAGGTTGTATCGACAAAAATTCTGTATGCTGCGGGCTATCATGTGCCACAAAATTCCGTTGTTTTTTTTCGCGCCGAATGGCTTACCATCGGTCCTGAGGCGGAGGTGGCTGATGATGAGGGAAGGCGCAGGTCCATGACAGATGCAGACTTGCAAAATGTACTGTCTTCTATTGAAAAGCAAGCCAACGGAGATATTCGGTGCCTGGCAAGCAAGAGATTAGCGGGTGTTCCGCTCGGTGTTTTTGATTTTCACAGTCGGCGGAAAGACGATCCCAATGATCGCGTGAAACACCAGCATCGAAGGGAGTTACGGGGGTTGCGAGCGATCTCTTCGTGGATCAATGATGTAGATCGACGTGCAGCCAACACCCAGAATATGTTTGTGAAGGATGAACAGGGACGCCAATATATCAAACATTATTTGATCAATATGGACGCGACTTTGGGTAGTAATTCGGTGCGGCCTCACACGCCCAGGTCAGGAAATGAGTATTTTGTCGATTTTCGCTATATTGTTCCATCAGTTTTGGGGCTGGGGCTGTATCGAAAGGCGTGGGAAGATGCAAAGCCCATACATTTTCCATCAATTGGTTATTTAGAGAGCGATGTATTTTCGCCCAGGCGGTGGGTTACCAATTATCCCAATCCGGCTTTTCAGCGGTGTACAAATCGAGATGGGTACTGGGGGGCAAAAATCGCAATGGCGTTTAGCGATGCGGATTTGGCAGCTATTGTGAACACAGGGCATTTGAGCGACAAGAAGGCTGAAGAGAGACTCATTCAACTTTTGATTGCACGCCGCGATAAGGTGGGCGATTACTGGTTTCGACGCATAAATCCGCTGGATCGCTTTTGGATTGACCGACGAGGATTGCATTTTGAGGATCTGGCGATTGTGGGAAATCTGGCTACTGAAGCAGAGACCCGGTATTTTTATCAATTTTTGAGTCGCGAAGGAAAGGCGCAGGGTGCTGTGCGTCAACTCGATACGTCAGGGCACATACCCATACCACGCGATTTGCCGGATGGCCAATATTACGGGATAGAGATTCGGACCCTGAGGTCCGGATGGGCAGATAAGTACGTTCGGGTTTATTTTTTTGTTTGGAATGTCGGGCTATATCAGATTGTACGGGTTGATCGGCAGGAGTAGTTTCAATTCTTTCAAAGCCGGGAATCAGATGACAGGCAAAAATTTATACGCAACAAAATGCGGGATAGTTCAAAGCCTATTTGTTTTTTTATTGTGTTTCGGTTTTGTCCTGTTCAGTACACTTCCTGCTTTTGCAAAACAGAAGCCCCAAGTCGCACTTGTGCTCAGTGGAGGAGGCGCGCGTGGAGGGGCACATATCGGCGTATTGCGCGTGCTCGAGCGCGAAGGCATCCCCATTGATCTGATCGTGGGCGTGAGTTATGGTGCTCTGGTGGGAGGATTGTACGCTGCCGGATACTCTATTGATAATGTCGAACGCATTATTGTAGGAACAGACTGGTGGGAAATAACCAATAATCACCCCAACCGCCGTCTGTCGAATTTGAATCGCAAACCAATAGCTGATCGCCAGATGCTTGCATTGCGCCTCGATAAATTGAACCTGAAATTACCTTATGGGGTTTTTGCCGGACAAAAAATTCAGCATTTTCTCAATCAATTGACCCTTGGCGCAATTTATCGGGCGCGAAACGATTTTGATCGGCTGCCAACGCCTTTCCGCGCAATAGCAACAGATATTTTATCTGGCGAACAGGTCGTACTTAAAAATGGCTCGCTCGGCACGGCAATCAGAGCGAGTATTTCTGTTCCCGGGGTGTTTGCGCCGATAAGTACAGAACAAACCCATCTCGTAGATGGCGGCATTGTCAATAATCTGCCTGTAGATGTCGCATTAGACTCCGGGGCTGATTTTGTTATTGCCGTGGATTGTGCCACGCCTTTACGCACTCAAAAGCACGAAGTTGAAGATATTATCGACGTCATCGATCAGGCTGTTAGTTTTCGAATTGAAGAAAAAAAAATCGCAAATCGAAAACTCGCCCATGTGCTGATCATGCCCGATTTAAAAAAGTTTGATGGAGGCGATTTTAATCTGTCATATACCTTGATCCCTATTGGGGAAAAAGAAGCCGAAAAACATCTGGATGCGATCTGGAAGGCTCTGCAAACACTCGGCATTTCAAAGCGCGTTGAAAAGTCGAGACCGTCGATATTGCCAGATGATTTTGATTTTAGAACCTGGGTAGATATACCATCAGATATTGTAATTGATCGGGTGCGGATTGAGGGTTTAGAGCGCTATTCACAAGAGGTATTTACATCGCGGTTGGAAAAGTTTGTCAATAAGCCGATATCGTTTCGGAAACTGGAAAACGAATCTGGCCGGTTCTATGCGACCGGATTATTTCAAACGGTAGATTACGAGGTTATCTACCACGAAGACTACACCGAACTGGTTTTTCAGGTACTTGAAAACCCCCCCAGTGAGTTGAAAATAGGACTTCATTACGACAATGATTTTGGGGTTGCGGCACTGACCGAGTTTGCACATCAAAATGCTTATGGCCCCGTAGCAGAGTTTTATTTTCGCGGCCTGTTGGGCAATTTGAAGCTTGCTGAAATGGATTTAATTTTTCGCTCATCCAGGCGCCTGGGTTTCTTCGGGGAGATTCAGGGTTGGAATCAAGATCGGTTGTATTTTCAAAATGGGCAACACCAGGACACATATAACGAGAAGCGTTTTCGCGCGCGATTGGGCATGCAGGTTTTGTTCCACAGTTGGGGAGGTTTCAAAGTGGGGTATCAAGTCGAGCATGTCCGCATTCGCGATGCGGACAGTTCAATAGGCAATGCGTCTAAAGATCTGCCCGCCTTGTGGCTATCTGCAGGTATTGACACCCGAGACGATGCGTTTTTGACAAGACACGGCATCTATTTTCAAACGCAAGCAAAATGGGTTCATCGGACATTTTCACATAAGCAGGTGCAAACGCAACTCGCGTACTTCACCAGCCCCCATCCGCAATTGAGTGTGAGCCTCTGGTCTCACGGAGGCTATATGACACAGCCTGCACCGATTTATGAACACTTCGCATTAGGTGGTGCAGGACACTTTAGTAACACAGCATTGCGCGTTGTCGGTCTCAAACGCGACAAACTGCGGGCTTTCAGGTTCGTATCGGCGGGCATTTCTATTTGGAGCCACATGAAATTTTGGGGATCCATACCGCTCAGTGCTGTTGGAATTTTCTATCAGGGCGGCCTGTACAATATGTCTTCCAATCCGGATCAGCCCAATACCCGTATCCACGGTTTTGGTATTGGTGGTTATATCAGCACAACATTTTTAGGTCCCATTCGCGTTGATATTGTGAGTACAGAAGAAAAGGATATCCGGATTTATACCTCAGTCGGATTTGCGTTTTGATGCATATCTGTCCAACTGCAGGTTATACAAATCACCTTGAAACGAAAGGACAAACATGATATTTTCCAGATGGAACGCCATTTTACTCTTGCTGGTGTTCGCTTTTTCTTTTCCGGCAGAATCCACATCTGAGGAGGATTCACCGCCACCAGGATACAGGATTCACCGCTCTATCCCTCCGCAAGGTGCTAAGACCCACAGGGTGATTCCAGGAGAAAGATTCCGGGCCAGCGGGTTCAAACGCTGGTTCTACGGCAGCAATAACCGGGACCTCTGGACCACTCCTATCGAGGTTTCAGTCCTCGACCTCAACAGCGTAGGAGGTGGCTTGACACCGCTTCGCACCGGCGGATTCGGGCAGTCTATCTCGCTTCACTTTACAGGGGAAGACGGCCGCCGCTATACGGTCCGCTCCCTGGATAAAGATCCCACCAAAAGAATATGGGACGAACTCAAGGATACGATCGTAGATGACGTCCTTCAGGACTTGATCAGCGCGCTTTTGCCGACAGGGGCACTCGTGGCTGATCCGCTGATGGAAGCCACTGGTATCCTCCATTCCAAGCACACACTCGTAGTCATTCCGGATGATCCAGGGCTGGGAGAGTACCGCGAAGAGTTTGCCGGCCTTATAGGAACGCTACAAGAACACCCGTCTGAAGGGCCGGACGATACGCCCGGCTTTGCGGGTTCCCGGAGGATCAGCGGAACGGAGAGGCTGTGGGAACACCTTGAAGAAAGTCCTTGCAACCGCGTCGATGCCCGCGCCTATCTAAAGGCGAAACTGATGGATCTTTTCATCGGCGACAAGGACCGGCATTACGGCCAGTGGAGATGGGCGCAATTCCCCGATGGCGATTGTTATACATGGCTTACAATACCCGAGGACCGCGACCAGGCTTTTATCGGCTTCAAGGGATTTGCCATGGCCGTGGCGCGCAAAAGGCTTCCCAGACAAATCAAGTTCGAAGACAAGTATCCAAGCCTGGTGGGCCTATCGACCACTGGTTGGGAGATGGACCGCGAGTTTCTGGCTGAACTCAATAAGAGCGCGTGGGATTCGGTAGTAACGGCGTTTCGCAGGGACTTACCGGACTCCGTCATTGAGGATGCTGTGCGGAGACTCCCACCACCGTATTACAAAATGATTGGAGAATCTCTTACACAAGCTCTCAAATCAAGACGGGACGCATTGCCTGAATTTGTCAACAGATACTATGAATTGATTACCCGCCAGGTCGAAATCCAGGCGACCGATAAGGACGAATACGCCCAGTGTGAACACCTGCCGAATGGTGATCTCGCAGTCCGTATCGGTCTGATAGAAGGTACTGGAGGAGAAAGGAAGATACCCTATTTCCAAAGAACTTTCCACCCCCAGGAAACCCGGGAAGTCCGAATATATCTCCGGGGCGGAGATGACCACGCGGAAATATCGGGGACAAAAGGACAGATTGTCGTTCGCATTGATGGTGGCGGTGGGGATGACACGCTTACAAACGCATCCCAATCTGGTGCCTCAAAAACCCGGTTTTATGATTATCGTGGAAAAAATCAGTTTGCCAAAGGCAAGGGCGCGAAAATCGACGAACGACCCTACAAGCGACCTCCCGCGCGGCTTCTCCGCGCAAGGTATGCACTGGACTGGGGCGGACAGGCTGCTACTGCTCCGATTATCAGGGTAAACCCGGATATGGATGTATTCGTGGGGGCGACCTACCATCGGCAGCATTTCGGGTATCGAAAAGACCCTTTCTCTTCGCAACATTTTTTCAAGATCGGGCTGGCGAAAGACAGTGATCTCAAGGGGATCAAGCCCTTTGCCTCCTATACCGGAAACTTTCGCGAACTCCTGCGCGACTTCGACGCGAAAATCTACTTAAAATACTCCGGGTTCCAGACAATTAGGTTCAACGGATTTGGTAACAAAACGGAAATTCCGCGTCCATCTTCTTTCTATAAGGTGGAACAAAGACATTTCGTTTTCGCACCTGCCCTCGAGTTTCGAGCGGGAGATCATAAAGAAGATATGCCTCATATTGGTATGGGATTGCTCCGCTCGAAATTAACCATTGACTTTGGGCCAATTATCAAGTATTCAAACACACCTCTCAGTTCCAATAGGGAAAAATATATCGGTTCGCTCGATCAACCACTTTACGGTACGGACTCCTTCGGTCAGGTAGGCGCACTGGGTGAAGTCGTGTACGACACACGTAACGGTTTAGGGTATCCCACTCAGGGGGTCAGGGTCAGGGTTGCCGGAGACATCTATCCGGGCGTCTGGGATGTAGAATCGACCTTTGGCAGTATAGATGGGGCAGCCAGTACTTACCTGACAGCCCCTATTCCGACTACCCCGACCCTTGCCTTAAGAGCAGGTGGCAAGAAAGTGTGGGGAACCTTTCCCTTTCACGAAAGTGCCTTTCTGGGCGGATCCGGTTTTGTCGGCGGTGGCATATCCAGTGGCAATTTGCGCGGTTTCCGGAAAAATCGGTTCGCTGGAGAGACTGCGCTGTATGGAAATTCCGAACTGCGACTGGTTCTGACAAAAATCAAGCTGCTGGTGTCGGGAGAATTCGGATTATTCGGTACGGCTGATGCCGGACGGGTAATTTATGACGGAGATCCGGGCAATGCCGATAAATGGCACAACAGTATCGGAGGTGGATTCTGGATGTCTTTCCTCCAGCGCCAGCAGACCTTTAGCGCGGCAGTTGTAAAAGGCGATGACCTGACGGGCGTATATCTGCGCGCTGGTTTTATGTTTTAGTTCATGAAGGAGGATGCGATGCTCAACAACATCATCATACGTCTCGCCGTTTACTATATCACCTGGCTTTTGATTCTCAATGCGATTTTTCACATATTCCCCGAAATTCTCTATTACGTCGCCCAGGAGCGAGAACGCATCTTTGTAGGATCATCCCTTGACTCCGGGGCCGATCCGCCCATTCCGCTTGGAAACATCCAAGAAGGGGTAAACCGGCTCGCCGATCCGGAACACACGATTCCAGTTGTAGTCGCTTTGATACTGGCCTTCGCGGTTACCCTCCCAATTACCTGGGTATATGCCTGGACGCATCCGCCCAAGAAATACAGTCAAGCCTTTGTACAAACTCTGCTCGTGATACCTGTCGCGATCTCACTGGTTG
>JAPOXY010000163.1 GCA_026706845.1 Gemmatimonadota bacterium | reverse complement strand
CGAAATCCTTTGGCGCAACGCACACCATCGACGCCAGCAAAGAAAATCCGGTCGAAGCCATAAAAGACCTCACCGGACGCGGGGCGGATTATTCATTTGTAGCAGTCGGCAGCGCGCAAGTCATCAATCAAGCCTGGGACTGTCTGGCATCCAGGGGTCAGTGTCTGCTCATCGGCCTGCCCCCAACCGGCTCCACCGTTACATTTGACACCGGCAGCCTCCAATCCAACGAACGCATCCTGCGCGGCTGCAGGTATGGAAGTGCGAGAACCTATGACGACTTCCCGCGCATGGTAGAACTCTACCTCGCCGGAAAACTAAAAATCGACGAACTCGTAACCCGGCGATTTGATCTGGAAGGAGCCAACGAAGCCTTTGACGCCCTGGCCGCTGGAGAAGTCGCGCGGGGGTTAATCGTCTTCTAAAAATATCAAAGACTATCTACAGGACTCGAAGCGGGAAAAATATTGATAATACCGCGTTGCGAAAGCGTATCTGAAAGCGAAACCCGGGGAGAATCGGTACGGCTCGTATCCATAACCGCAACTGGCGATTCGGGGGACCCTGTCGTCGCGGGATCGGGCTGCGACTTGCGGATACCCAAAACGGCAAACAGGACAATTCCCATCGCAAAAGCCATCTGATAAACGGGCCAGCGCACCGGGAACCTGAGAGAACGCAACACATTGAACCCACCGCGATCTCGCGCAGACATCTGGGCAACAACAGCATTGCGAATCGCCGGATCGGGTTCAAGACCGCCGGCCCCGGGAACTGCAAGCACCTGGCTCAGCAACTCATCCACATTCTCTTTCTTTTTAAACGGAATAACCCGCCTCATATCCATCTCCTCATCCACACAGGGAGTTTCGCCCCTGAAGTCTTTCTGCCAACTTCTGCGTAACATGGTGAAGCCTCGACTTAACCGTCCCCTCCGGACACTGGAGAATCTGGCTAATCTCTCGAATACTGCGACACTCCTGATGCCGCAATAAAAACGTCGTGCGCTGATCCACACTGAGCTGATCCAACTCATCCATCAGCGCGCGCAAAAATGCCCGTTCATCGCACGCCTTTTCTATGGCATAAGCACCATCAACCCACCCACAATGCAAATCAATATCGGGATCATTAACCACAACCTTCCGCACACTCTGCTTGCGATACTCATTCTTGCACATATTGTGTGCAACCGTATAAAGCCAGGACGCAAACGCATTCCCCCGCTTAAAACGGGCGGGCTTCTCGACAATCTTCAAAAACAAATCCTGGAGAAAATCCTGCGCCTTCTCCTCGTCCCCCCCCAGCATGCGATGAAAATAATAAAGCATCCGCTTGCTATATCGGGCATAGACTTCGTCAAAAGCGGCTGTATCGCCCCGCTGAATGCGGGCCATGAGCTTTTCATCGGAAAGCGTGTGATATTTTCTCAGGAACATAAAAAACCAAACAATACGTGATTAACTACGCGTCTCTACCTATTGCATACACCTGACATCGCCAAAAGGTTCAAACTTTTTCTATTTTTTATTTATATTCAGAGGGTGTATAATTTGATTTGTACAAACCCCTCAATTAAATCGGAGACACAATGGAACGAGTAAAACGACGCGACTTCATAAAAAAAGCCGGACTTGCCGGCGGTGCTGCATTCTTGGCGGGCTGTGCATCCCCCCAGGAAACCGGGGCACCTGCCGTACAAACGCGCAAAAAATACGAATGGAAAATGGTCACAACCTGGCCGCCGCACTTCCCCATCCTGGGAGAATCCGCTGAACACATCGCCAAATGGGCAGAAGAAATGTCCGAAGGCCAGCTCAAAATACAGGTCTATGGCGGCGGCGAACTCATCCCCCCCCTCGAAGGCTTTGACGCCGTCAGCGCCGGAACCGCGGAAATGTGTCACGGCGCCGCGTATTACTGGGCGGGAAAAGCGCAGGCAACCCAATTCTTTGCCTCTGTCCCCTTTGGCATGAACGCCCAACAAATGAACGCCTGGATCACCAGCGGCGGAGGCCTCGCCTTATGGGAAGAACTCTACGCCCCATTTAACCTCATCCCCATCCCCGCAGGCAACAGCGGCGTACAAATGGGCGGCTGGTTCAACCGCGAAATCAACGCCACAAGCGACCTTCAGGGCCTCAAAATGCGCATCCCGGGCCTCGGCGGCAAAGTCATCTCCAAAGCCGGCGGATCCGCTATCTTATCAGCCGGCGCAGAAATTTTCACCAACCTCGAACGCGGCGTCATCGACGCAACCGAATGGATCGGACCCTACCACGACACACTCATGGGCTTTTACAAAGCCGCCAAATACTATTATTATCCCGGCTGGCACGAACCCGGCACTGTCATAGAACTCATCATCAACAAATCCGCATATCAGACCCTGCCCAAAAACCTGCAAGACATTGTGCGAACCGCCGCAGCACGTGCAAACGCCTGGGCACTATCGGAATTTGAAGCCAAAAACAATGCGCATCTGCAAACCCTCACAAAAGACCACAACGTCATACTAAAAAGATTCCCCGACGAAGTCCTCAACACACTTCAAAAATACGCCGGAGAAGTCGTAGATGAACTCGTCGCAGCCGATGCCATGAGCAAAAAAGTATATGAATCATTTGAGACATTTCGCAAAAAAATGAACGGCTGGGCGGCGATATCGGAAAAAATCTATTACGAGAACTTGAGTGCATGAGCACACCAACCAAAATAAACACGGGCGGGCACAGGGGCCCGCCCCTACAGAATGAAAAATATCAACGTAGGGGACGGCCCCTGTGCCGTCCCGAAAACTTGTTTCATCCCCCCAAATATTTTGGCAGAGACGTCGCCATCTCGGGAAAAGTAATAACCAGCGTCAGCCCGATAAGCTGAATAATAATAAACGGAATAATCCCCCGATAAATATGGCCCGTGCGGACCTCGGGCGGGGCGACCCCCTTCAGATAAAAAAGTGAAAAACCAAAAGGCGGGGTCAAAAAAGACGTCTGCAAATTCATCGCAATCAGAATACCCAACCACAGAAGATCCACCCCCAACGCCACAAAAATAGGCGCCACAACCGGAACAATAATAAACGTAATCTCGATAAAATCGATAAAAAATCCCGCCACAAAAATCATAACCATCACAAGCGCGAGAAACGCGCCCGGACTCATATTCGTCGAAAGAATCAAATTCGTCAAATACGCATCCCCGTGCATACCGCGAAACACCAGACCAAACGCCGTAGCACCCACCAGAATAATAAAAACCATACACGTCAGATGGGTCGTCTCCACCATCACCGACTTCAGCGTCGCAAAAGAAAACTTCTTTTGCAACACCGTCAAAAGCGTCGCGCCAAACGCACCCACGGCCGCTGCCTCGGTAGGTGAAGCAATCCCCGCAAAAATAGAACCCAGCACCGCAACAAAGAGAACAGCCGGCAGAACAAACGCCTGAAAAACGCGCCGCACCATCGCCCTGCCGTAAAACTGCGCGAGTTCTTCCTCTGGCATCGCCGGTGCCCATTCGGACTTAAAAATCGCGATCAAAACAAGATAAACCACATAGAGCCCCACCAGAACAAAACCCGGCACCACAGCACCCACAAACATATCCCAAATCGAAACATTCAGCACACTACCCAACAGCACCAGCACAATACTCGGCGGAATAATCTGCCCCAAAGTACCCGACGCCGAAATCGTCCCCGTCGCCACCTCCGCACGGTATCCCCGCTTCAGCATCGTTGGCAAACTCAGCAACCCCATCGTAACCACAGTCGCGCCCACAATACCCGTAGAAGCCCCGAACAGCGCCCCCACAGCAACCACAGAAATCGCCAGACCCCCGCGCAAATGACCAAAAAGCAACGCCATTGTCTCCAACAAATTCTCAGCCAAACCGGACTTCTCCAGCATCACCCCCATAAACACAAACAAAGGCACGGCAATCAACACATAATTCGTCATCACACCCCAGATACGCAGAGGCAAAAGATTGAAAAAATCGGGACCAAACGTAAAATATCCCAAAATAAAAGAAACACCACCGACCGTAAACGCAACCGGAAAACCGAGCAAAAGCAAAAGAAAAAGAACGCCAAACAGAATCAAGGGCATCGCCTCAATCATCCATCCACCTCCTCATTGTGCCCCAGGACGGAGAGCAAAGACCGACACGCCAGACCCAGCCCCTGTAGCAAAAGCAGAACAAAACCGAAAGGAATAGCCGCCTTGAGCACCCATCGAGCGGGCAGCCCCCCCGGATTGGGTGATGTCTCCCCAATGTGAAAAGCACTAACCACAAAATACTGCGAACTCACAATCACAATAATGCAAAACGGAATCAAAAACAGAACGCTACCAATCAGATTCACCCACGCCTGTTTGCGGGGAGAAAACCGGCTATAAAAAACATCCACGCGCACGTGTTGATCGTGCTTGAGCGAATACGCAGCACCAAGCAAAAAAATGAGCCCGAACAAATGCCATTCCAACTCCTGAACAGCCACCAGGCTATTCTTCAGCAAATAGCGGGTAAAAACATCGTAACACACCACTGCGACCAGCACAGCAGTAAGCCACGAAACAACACGCCCAACGCGCTCGTTTAATCCATCGACAAATCGGATATATGCTCTTAACACCTGCAAAATGCGCTCCTCAAAAAAAATAGACTGCACAATATAAACAATAATTCGCAAAGCAGGCGACAAAATATGACCTTTGATATAGGATCATTTTTTGTGTAAATTTAATTTGTCATTTTGAATTTACACAAATTACCTCACCCACAAAAAGGAGTAACTCCATGCCAGAACAACCGAACATCCTGCTCTTCATCAGCGACCAACAGCGGACAGACACCCTGCGGTGTTACGGCAACGACTGGATACAATCGCCGCATCAAGACGCATTGGCAGAGCGCAGCTTCGTCTTTGAAAACACCTACGTCACACAACCCGTATGCACCCCTGCGCGCGGATCCTTAATGACCGGCCTGTACCCGCACAATCACGGATGCATGGTCAACCGGGACATATTACACGACGAAATCCCATCCATCGCAGAAATGCTGCCCGACACCTATCGGAAAGCCATGTTCGGAAAATGGCACCTCGGCGACGACTCTGTGCGACAGCACGGCTTTGACGAATGGATCAGCACAGAAGACGACCACCGCAACAAATACTCCCGCCCCGGCCTGCCCTTCAGCAGCTATTACTACTGGATGAAAGAACAGGGCATAGAACCCCAAAACAACAGCGCCACTGGCGAAATCATCTACTCACCGCGCCAGCGATCCCAACTCCCCGCAGAATACCAGATGGCCACCTTCATCGCCAACCACTCCGACCGATTCATCCGGGAAAACACACACCGCCCGTGGCTCCTCGTATTCAGCACATTTGAGCCACACCCCCCAATGACCGGACCCTACGACGGCATGTACGACCCCGACGCCCTGCCCGTAGGTCCCACCTTCATCAAAAAACCAGAAGGACACGCCTTATTTAACCGCGCGCGTGCAGAACACTACCTCAGCAACAGGGTTGAAGGCCAGGACATGCGACAAGAAAAATCCTGGCGAAAACTGCGGGCGCAATACTACGGCAACGTAAAAATCATCGACGACGCCATAGGCCGCATGGTACAGGCATTGGAAGAAACCGGACAAATGGAAAACACCATCTTTGCCGTCACCAGCGACCACGGCGAAATGGCGGGCGATCACGCCATGTTCGAAAAACGCGCATTCTACGAAGAATCTGCACGCGTCCCCATGATCTTAAGCGTCCCGTGGCTCACACAAACGCAAAAACGCATCGACGGCGTCTTTGGACACGCGGACCTCATCGCCACCCTTGTGGAACTCGCCAATCAGCCACTATTAGAAACCCTCCCGGGCCGCCCGTGTGCCGACGTCTTAAACGGCGAAACCGACCTGCGCGACCACACCGCATTCATGGAATGGAACGGCATAGGCGACCGCAACCTGGGCAACCCAAAAATCAACCTCATGGCAACCTTACCCTGGCGCTGTGCCGTAACCGGAGACCGGTGGAAACTCAACTTATGCGCGGGTGACCAGTGCGAATTATTCGACCTGAACAACGACCCCTATGAAGAAACCAACCTCTATGACGACCCTGCGCACCGCGACCAGGCGCGGGAAATCGCAGCCCGCATACGACTGTGGCAGCACGAAACAAATGACCATGCGCCATTGCCGGCAATATGAGCGGTCAGCGATCAGCGGTCAGCAGTCAGAAAAACAAGCAAAGTATTTACCTTTGGGTGGTCGGGCGGGGAACTGAAAGCTGATAGCTGAAAGCTGATAGCTCCTTTACAATTTACCTTGCAAATAAGCAGAGAATAGCTATATTGCATACATCGTGAGAACGCGGAATTGAGAGTATTAGCGAGACTTCCCCTCCCTATCTCTGCCCTTCCTCACGCATTCGGGCCGACTCTATTTGTACCAGAGCGCGGTGTAGTGTGTTTCACATCTCTTGAGGAACCCTGCCATGGACGACACGGCGTTGTTAAAACTGCTGGAGGCTGGGATTGGCGAAGAAGTCGCTGCTACACAACTGAACATATCTCCCCAACAAGTAAAAGGACGAATCAGAGAATATCTGCAAGCAGGCATCTTAAATTGCAATGGCGAACGCGAAACCATCAACTGGAAAGCCTTTGGCAAATGGAAAAAAATGAGGCAATTCGTTGAAACCGCGCATTAAAAAAAACAAAAACAGAATTATTCAATAAGATGGGCAGTCGCATGTGTGCAACTGCCCGTTTTTTATCTGGAGAAAGAAGCGTAAAAATGGGTAGATTGTGTACCTCCATTCTCTTTCTTTTCCACCTCGCAACATCTGTCTCTGCAACACAGGTACAAATGGGCGTAGATGTATTTTTGGCACACCACATCCATCTGGTAGAAAATGCGCGCGTCGGCCTGATCACCAACCCCACGGGACGCACAAAAACAGGCACCACAACAATCGCCGCCCTGCAACAGCACCCGGACATAAACCTCGTCGCCCTATTTGCACTTGAACACGGAATCAAAGCAAAAGCAAAAGCCGGCGAACACGTGCGCGACACGCAAATGGACAGCCTGCCCGTATATTCCCTCTACGGAAGCGGCCGCACCCTGAAATCCGCACTGGACAACATCGACGTCATAATCTACGACATACAGGACGTGGGAAGCAGAGCCTACACCTACATCTGGAGCCTGACCAAAATCATAAAAGCCGCGGGCGAACACAACAAACGCGTCATCGTCCTCGACCGGCCCAATCCCCTCGGCGGACTAACCGTAGATGGACCCATAAGCGAAAAAAAACGGCGATCATTAGTCGCGGGCCTATATCCAGTACCCCGCGCGTATGGACTCACAGCAGGCGAACTCGCCCGATATCTCAACCGCGAGCACCTGCTCGCCTGTTCCCTCACCGTCGTACCCATGGAAGGCTACTGGCGCAACACGCGCTGGGCGGACATCGGACGCGACTGGATCCGGCCATCGCCGAGGATCCCATCGCCCGAATCTGCCATAACCTTTGCCGCAACCGGAACCATTGGCACATTGGGAACAGTACACATCGGCATAGACACCGACATGCCCTTTCAAATCGCTGGTGCGCCGTGGATCAACGCAGAAAAAACAGCCCGCGACCTGAACGCCATGCAACTGCCCGGCGTAGAATTTCAACCCCTGATATTTGAACCCGACACATGGCTCTTTCGCAACAAAAAAGTACAGGCTATATTCCTGCACATAACAGACCCCATCGCCTTTCGACCCACGCGCACAGAAGTAGCCATACTCGCACATCTCGTAGCGACATATCCCGAATTCAAAATCCCAAAAGACCGGTATGAACGCTTTGACCAGGCCATGGGAACCAGCACTGTGCGCGAAGCCCTCTTAAAAGGCGACAGCGCACGGGAAATATGGGAGCGATGGGAAGGGGAATTGGAGAAATTCGCCACCGTGAGGGAAAAATATTTTTTGTATTAAAAAGGAGCACCCCATGCCCGGCGTCATATTCTGGGATGTCGATACCCAATACGACTTCATCATGCCCGACGGCAAACTCTACGTCACCGCATCGGAAAAGCGCTTGCCGAACCTCAAAAAACTTACAGACCATGCGAGACAACGGGGCATCCCCATCTACGGCTCGGTTGACAACCACCAGATAGACGACCCTGAAATCTCCGACAACCCGGACTTTCTGGAAACCTTTCCCCCCCACTGCATCGCTGGAACCTCTGGGCAAAAAAAAGTACCCGAAACCCAACCGCAAAACCCCCTCTGGATCGACCCGGATACCCCGGGCGACCTCATCAGCCGGGTACAAAAACACCGCGGTGAAATCATCTTTCGCAAACAGCGCTTCGACGTCTTCACCAACCCCAACGTCGAACCCGTACTCAACGCCATCAAACCCGAATGCATCGTCCTCTACGGCGTAGCCCTCGACGTCTGCAACGCCTACGCAATTCACGGCTTCTTAAAACGCAACACAGCGCCCATCCAGCTCGTCCTGGACGCCGCACAAGCCATTGACCCCGAACGCGGCGACCGCATGGTAGATGAATGGCGACAACAGGGCGTCGAAATCGTATCCACCGATCAGATTATCAACGCATAAAACGCCTATGAACGTCTTCCTCCGCCTCGTCACCTACATCCGCCCTTACCTGGGCCGCGTGAGCATCGGCATCGGCGCCACCCTCGTCATGATCGGCCTGGATGCCGCGCAACCCCTGCTCATGCGCGAAGTCATCGACAACATATTGACCCCCTACTTCACAGAAGGGAATTATATTGGCGGCGACTTCTCCGACACAAAAATCGCAACCGACTTCGACCTCCTCCAATACTACGCCCTGCTCCTCCTCGGCGTCTATATCCTCCACACCATCTTCAGCTTCATCAACCGCTACCTCCTCAACCGAACGGGACAGGACATCCTCTTCAGCCTCCGCGTCCAGGTCTATGACCACCTCCAGCACCTGGGACTGCGCTTTTACAACGACCGCAGCACGGGCGAACTCATGTCGCGCGTAACCGCCGACGTCGAATCCCTCCAATACACCGTCACAGACACCCTGGAACGCGTACTCGTCAATATCGCAACCATCTTCATCTACGGCAGCATCCTCTTTGGCCTCAGCTTTGAACTCGCCCTCATCACCCTGTTACCCATGCCCCTATACAGCATCCTCATCATCTTCTACAACCGCACCATACGCCCCTATTACACCATGGCGCGCGAACGCATAGCCGACATCAGCGCCCTCTTGCAAGACAACCTCTCCGGCATCCGCGTCATCAAATGCTTTGCCCGCGAAGGCCACGAACTCTCTCGCTTCACCCAAAAATGCAAAGCCTTCCTCACCATCAGCATCACCATCATCAAAACCCGCGTCGCCTTCTTTCCCCTCGCCCGATTCATCATCTCCATGGGACCCCTCCTCGTCCTCCTCTTTGGCGGGCGACAAATCATCTCGGGCGACCTCACCATCGGCACCCTCTTCGCCTTTCAAAGCTTTCTCTGGCGCTTCTACGGACCCGTAGAAAGCCTCACCCGCATCAACGACACCATCGTGCGCGCAGCCGCCTCAGCGCGTCGCATCTTTGAAATCCTGGACACCCAGCCCGAAATAAAAGACACCCCCAACGCGCTCCCCTTTGATCGCCTGAACGGCCGCGTTGAATTTCAAAACGTCACCTTTGCCTACGAACACGGACCCCCCGTCCTCCAGGGCGTATCCCTCATCGCACAACCCGGGCAACTCATCGGCCTCGTCGGGCCCAGCGGCGCGGGCAAAACCACCATCATCAACCTCATCTGCCGATTCTACGACCCCGACTCTGGCACCGTATGCGTTGACGGACATGACCTCAAAAACATGCAACGCGCCTCTTTGCGCAGCCAAATCGGCATGGTCTTACAAGAACCCTTCCTCTTCAACGGCACCATCCGCGAAAACATCGCCTATGGCAAACTCAACGCCACCGAAACCGACATCATCAACGCCGCCATGATGGCCAACGCCCACGACTTCGTCTGCGGATTCCCGGACGCTTATGACACCCACATTGGCGAACGGGGCGTGCGCTTATCCGGCGGCGAAAAACAGCGCATCTCCATAGCCCGCGCCATCCTCAACAACCCGCGCATCCTCATCCTGGACGAAGCCACATCTTCTGTTGACACCGAAACCGAAATGCTCATCCAAAAAGCACTCGAACGCCTCATGGAAGGCCGCACCACCTTTGCGATCGCCCATCGCCTATCCACCGTGCGCCGCGCCGACTGCCTCTACGTCATTGACCGCGGCAAAATCGTCGAATCGGGCACACACACCCAGCTACTCGCCAGTGACGGCCTCTACGCCCGCCTGTGCGACATGCAATTCGCGTTGGAAGAAGCGTAACATGGACATCATCACACAACAACTCATCCCCGAAACCATTGACATACGTCAAAACGGCGACAGCCTGATCCTCTTTGCCGACGGAGAAGAACTACACATCGATCACATCGTGCGCTGCTTCCCCTTTTCCACGCCCGACCAGTGGATCAGCCTCCGCGACAGGGACGGAACCGAACTCGGTCTCTTGCCCACACTCGACGGATTAAACACACAATCCCGGGCACGCGTTGAAGAACACCTCAAAGACCGCTACGACATCCCCAAAATCCAGACCATACTCAACATCGAAAGCAGCAAAGAAGGCGGCACAACCTGGGACATCGACACCGACGCGGGACCTATGAACTTCACAATCCGCGGCGATCAGAACCTCAACCTCAACGCATTTCCCGAAATCGTATTCACCGATGCCATAACGCGCAAACGCTACAAAATCCCCGACTATACCAAACTCGACCGCGCCAGTCAAAAAATCGCCCGCGCGTACCTGCCCATGAGCTCTCGCCACTACTCCGGACGCCGCGGCGGAAGGAGCAGGCGATAACAAAAAAGCCGACCACAATGTGATCGGCTTTTTTGTTTTTATTAATCATTCCCCTACTTCCTACTTCCTACTTCTCAACCCCATCATCTTCGACGCGATCTCGACCTCTTCGGCAAACGCCTCTGCCGCCTCGTCATACGTATCAAACGGATCGCGAAAACTCAAATGGTAATCATTTTCCAAATACACCGAATCCCAATCCACAATATACCGCACCCGATTTTCCGACAACGTCTTCACCATCGCCGCCCGCGCTTTTGCCCGCGTATCAGCCGGAGGCGTCCCACAAGCCTCCTCAACGCGATCATCGGTCAACACGCGCTTCATCTTACCCTGTTGCTCCAGATCGAAATACAACCCGCGATTGGGATCGATATTGTGATACTCCAGATCCAAACTCTGCAACCACGGATCGTCCCAACTCAAATTCTCCGACTCGCGAAACGCATCCAACAACCACTTCTTCGCCACCCAGTCCAGGCGATCTGTCAACTGCATCGGATCGGACGCCAGATCATCGAGCGTGCGCTCCCACTCATCCAGCACCCAATCCGACTCCTCATCCAGACCTCTCAAATAGCGCTGCGACAAATCCAGATAAACGCGCTGAATATCAATCGCCGAAATAGAGCGCCCATTTTGCCGATCCAGAACCCACTTATGTGTTGGATCGCGCGAAATCTCCTTCAGTGCCCACACCGGATCGCCCAGTGCCACCACATCCCCCGGAAAAATCTTCCGCTCCAGAAGATTCAACACCATCGCAGTCGTGCCAACCTTCAGTGCCGTCGCATACTCCGACATATTCGAATCGCCCACCAGAAGGTGCAAACGGCGGTACTTGCTGTGATCTGCCAGCGGCTCATCTCGCGTATTGATAATTGCGCGAGAAAACTGAATCCACTGATAGATCTCAGTCACAATATGATCCGCACGCTGAGAAATCTGGAAATTCACCGGATCTTCCCGGTTGGTCACATCGCGCGCATTGTGTCCATAATAATAAAAACTGTCGTCATAACTGCCCACGCGGCCTGCACCGCAAAAAATCTGGCGCGTCACCAAAAACGGCAACAGCGCGGGAATGACAACCGTTGAAAACGGCACATTGCGCCTGACCAGATAATTTTCGTGACAGCCAAACGTCGCCCCCGTATAGTGATCGATATTATTCTTCAAAAACGACGCTTCCTTAGCCAGCCCCAGCGCGTGCAATGCCCGATGCAAAATGATATCCCCAGCCCGATCAAAAGCCACAATATCCCACAACCCCATACACTCCGGCGTCGCGTATTCCAGATGCCCCATATCGATATAAACCCGCCCGGCATTAAACAAAAAACCCCCATTGCCCGGGGGTTCATCCCGTCCGCGATAGTGAATATCCACAATCCCGATACGGTCAACGTGAAAAATGTGATCCTTAACCTTCACCGAAATGGTATCTGGACTTACAAAACCCTCGTGCTCGGGTGCCAAACACCCATATTCGGTTTCAATGCCAAAAATGCGATCTCTCATGAGGACCTCTCAATGAACTGCGCCAGCGCGGGCGCAATTTCTTCTGCATCGACATTGCGGTACTTGTTCTTCCCCAACTGCGACCGTTCGAGCACCACCGCCTCCACCTCCATATCCTTCAACTCCGCCACAAGCACATCATCCACATCGACCTCCCCAGCCACCTGCTCCAACGCGTCGGCATCGGCAGGCACCTCGTCCATCTTCCCAATCCATCGCCCTATTGCCCAGGCGCGAAGCGCAGCACCTGCGGCATCAGATAGTGACAACGCCTCCGTATCCAGACCCGACAACTCGCGCACCATCATCACATCCGCCTCCACAACGCCCCCCACAGCAGCCCCTCTCTCGTGCCGGTGAAACGCGCCATCGTAATCCACCGTATAAAAAATGTGCGCCCCCTCCTGCCCATCCATCTCCGCGAGAAGCACCCGCGCCAAAAAAGGAGACCGCACCACATCGTCAAACCCCGCCTTAATCGCAGGACCGAGACCAAAATACACAATTTGACGCAACGTCACATCGTCTTCTGAATAATTAAACCCAATCGAATGCGCCATATCAATCGCGGCCTGCCGCAGATTCTCGATATCCGTCGAATGCCCAATCCCCGCGAGCAAGAGGCGATCGTACACCTCAAACACCTTCTGCTGACTCTGCGACAGCGTCAGCAACAAAACCCCATCCTCGTAACCCACCCCCACAACCGGACTACCCTGCCGAATCTGGTCCTCAATATACTCGCGCCGATTCGCAACAGCCTCTGCCCAGCGATACGGCTCATCAGACAACATCATGCGCGTCCCGCCTCCTCCCCATCCACATATTGAACGTAAAGCTCCCGCAACGCCTCGGTCTCGATCTCTGCCAGACCCGACGCCGTAATCGTCTTCACCGACGGAAAAATATCAGCCGACCGCTCGTATCGCCCCGTAGCCGAATCGTATTCCGACGCCGTATCCAGAAGCTGGAGCGCGTGCCCGATAGCCGCATCCCGATCCATATCCACAAAGCGCCGACCGCCCCAGCGATTCAAATAATACATCGCACCGCGAATCGCCGGCGACCCCGACCCCGTCGTCGTAAAATCCGCACTCTCAAACTGCGCCCCCAGCGCGTCGTAAAAATAAATTTTACCCCGCGCATCCACCCGGTCATACGTCGCAAAAATGGGAATCACAGCGCCAATACCCTGCATCGCCATCGGCAAATTATCCTTGATCAACAGCGACAACCGGCGCAACTTCGCCTGCAAACTCATCTCCTGAAGCAACCGGCGGCGATAATACTGAAACGCATGCTCTAAAATGCGCGCAATCTCAAACGCAATCGAAGGCGACCCCGAAATCGCCATCACCGAAAACGCATCCAGATCGATCACCTTATCCGCGCGGTCGTAAAGCACCATATTGCCCGCAGTAGCGCGGCGATCCCCTGCAACGAGCACCCCATCGGCATATTGAAAAGCCAGAATCGTCGTCGCATCCGTCGGCTCAAAAGGCAGTGCGCGCTCGGCCTGCACATCGCCCAAATTCTCACCCGGAAACCGGTATCCCGATTGCCGCAGCAAATCGACAAAATCCCCACTCGATTGCATGGACTACTCGCCTGTACGCTGGCGATAGCGCCGCGCCTGATTGGGATCAACGCGCCGCATGCGCCGCAACAAATCGCGTGTATCTGGCCGCTCCACCTTTGGGCGCGCGGGGCCACCATCGCCATCATCACCCGGACCAGGTCCTCCCGGCTCGACCGGCTTCGTCCGTCGTTCAAACTGCAAGACCTTATCCATCTACGGCCTCCTTTCTACCTTGTGCAAAGCAGCTAAAAACCCCTCCAACGTCTCCGAACGATCAAGTACCTCATTATAACGCTCTACCCGCTCTCCATCCACCAATAATTTCATATCCACTGCATGCTGGCGGCCATTGCGCTTAAACACAATGCGATCCCAGTTAATCGACGACACATAATCGCCGAACTTCTCCAAACTGCGCCCTCGAAAATACGCCCGTGTACCCGAAGGCGGTTCCGACATTGCCGCTGCCACCTCATCATCGCCCACCAGACGCACCATCTGCCCCTGCGACTCCAGCAAATAATACAACCCCGCATCCCGATCCACGTTGCTATACTCCAGATCCTGGCTCTGCATCCAGAACAAATCATCGGGATTATCCCACGCCAGATTCTCCGCCTCGCAAAAACTATCGATCAGCCACTTCTTCGTCACCCAATCGCACACACCCACCAGATCCATTGGATCGCGGCTCAACTTCTCTATCACATCTTCCCACGCCGACAACACCCAATCCGTCTCGCGATCCCGCCCGGCAAACTCGCGCCGCGCCAGAGCCAAAAACGCATCCTGAATTTCAATCGCGGGAACGAGGCGATGGCCGGGACCCTCGACCTCTACCAGCCACGCATACGACTGATCCCGGGCGATATTCTTCATCGCCGCAATCGGATCCTTCAGCCGATAATCGGGCAAACAATCCGCCTCAATCAAATCGATCACCAGCGCCGTTGACCCCACCTTGAGCGCCGTCATATACTCCGACATATTGGCATCGCCCACAATCACATGCAACCGGCGATATTGCGCCGCATCGGCGTGGGGTTCATCGCGCGTATTCACAACCGGACGCTTGTGCATCGTATCCACACTCGCGATCACCTCAAAAAACTCCGCGCGTTGCGACAACTGATAAATCGGTGCGCGATCCTCTCGCTCAACACCCACCTTACCAGCCCCACAAAAAATCTGCCGCGTGGGAAAAAACAGCAACAACCCCTGCAATATACGCTCGAAGGGCACCGAACGATCCATCAAATAATTTTCGTGACACCCGTAGCTATGCCCTTCAAAATCCGTATTATTCTTATACATCCGCACAACGCCCTGATCGAGCATCTCCGTGCGCCGCTGCGCGCAAATATCCACAATGCGCTCCCCCGCCTTATCCTGTGCCACAAGCTCGAACAAACTCGTGCACTCACCCGTTGAATACTCCGGATGCGTATGATCGTTGTAAAACCGGGACCCATTGTAAATAATCAAATCGCTCTTCAATTCCTTAAACGGAATTTTGCGCTTGCGGTCCTGCTGCAAATGCACCTTCTCATCGGCATCATTCAACAGATTTTTAACCTCAAACCCCCGCTCATCCCGACGGGGATTCTCCAGCCGATAATCCCACAACGGAACAAAAGCCCCTTGCTGATAGCATCGAATCAACTGCATCGACTCTTCGACCACATCGACCTTATCCACCTCGTCAATCGTGATCCCGTATTCCGTTTCTATACCGAATAAGCGCATATCACACCACGCCATGCCTTGAGGTGCGTCGCTCTCGCCTGGGGCGAATCGGCACTGCGCGCACCACATTTTCGGGATCGTAATCCAGCAACTTCAACCAATCCTCTGTATTATCCGTCGGCGGGAAAATCTCATTCTCGCTGTATTCGGTCTCAATCCCCACGAGCAAATCGTCAAAACCAATCCCATCTTCTGCGCCCGACGCAATACACCGCTTAATCACAATCTCCTTCGCGCGCTGCACAATAGACTCGAGAATAGCCCCGCTACACAAATCCCCGCGGCTCAGCACCTCCTTGCGACCGCTTCTGAGCAACACCTCTAAAAAGCGCGTATCATCGCGCCTGGCATATATCTCTGCGATCGCGCGCCCCACGAGATCGTCAACCGCTGCCTGTACATCGCCGTCATGCGCGTTTAACGCATCCTCTGACAGCGGCAAATCAGCCGTCAAATAAATACCCAAAATCTCGCGTGCGGCATCCTCATCCGGACGAAGCACCTTGATCTTGCGATCAATGCGCCCCGGGCGCAAAATCGCCGGATCGATCAAATCGGGGCGATTGGACGTCAAAATAATCACCACATCTTGCAGGGAATCGATCCCGTCCATCTCAGAACAGAACATCGGCACAACCGTATTTGAAATATTGTGCGACCGAATCGCCCGCCGCGTCCCTAACACCGACTCTGCCTCGTCGATAAACACCACCGGCAAAAACCCCTCGCGCCGCTTCTCGCGCGCCTGAGAGAAAATCTCGCGCACCTTGCGCTCGGACTCTCCCAACCACATATTCAAAATCTCAGGACCTTTAATATGCATAAAACACGCCTTGAGATTCAGGCCATCTGCCTGCACCTGCTTCTCCAGATTGTACGCCGTCGCCTTCCCGATCAGCGTCTTGCCGCACCCTGGCGGACCGTACAGCAAAAACCCCTTGGGCGTACTGTACTGAAACCGCCTAAACAACTCCGGATGCAACACCGGCATCTCAATCGTATCTTTAATCGCCTGAATCGCATCCTTTTGCCCACCGATCTTTTCCCACGGCAAATCCGGAACTTCCTCCAGATAAAAATCCTTCACCTCGGAATGCGGCATCTTCTCCAGCGCCACGCGAAAATGCGGATCAATGCGCACCTCTTCGCCCGCCTTCAAAGCCTCGGCCTCCAGATCTGCCCCCCGCAGCAAAATATGCGTCTGCGAACCGTGTTCTTGCCCCACCTGCAAGCGCCCATCGTCCAGGACATCGACAATTTTGCCCACCGTACCCGACGGAGACTCGCCCATATCGCCCACCACGGCAAACGCCTCATTGACAAGCACCCGCGTCCCCACCTTCAAACGTCGCTCATCCAACCGCGAATCCACATTGGCGTAATACTCCGCCCCACCCACCGTAATGTACGCGATGCCATTTTCCGGTGCCGACAGCAACGTACCGACCCGATTTGCCGGCGCCGTCACCTTCTCCAGCGCCCCTTCCAGTTCCACAATCGTGCGCCTCGCCTCCTCAAACGTAATCTCATCTTCCTGAAGCTGCCGGCGCAACTGGTACAACAGGGGCCGCCGTCGATCCGTTTCATCCATCGTCATCAAAATCTGATCGATAATCGACAGCGACTGAAACGTATGCTGCATATCCACATAGTCCTGAAGAAAATCTTCAGGTGACTTTCTCTGACGATCAGAATCGCTGGTATTGATGGCTCACCTCCTGGGATCAGGATGAAAGGATTTTCTGAAGGATACCATATCTCAAAACCCGTGTCAAGCCGTGAACCTACTCCTTTTCGATCTTCTCCAACTTGCGCTCCATATCAATTTTAATCTCGGCGACAATATTGTCAATCGGATCTCTCTTCCCCGCTTTAATCACAACAGGCTTAGTAATATCAAAATGCGCCTTGTGCTCCAGCACCAGGCCGCGCGTCGCATCGATCACCCACGACCCACCGCCAGTACCCTTCCCATTGTAATACAGAGAAGCCGCACTCACCTCAATCCACCCCGCGTACGCCACCTCACTCTTTTCCTCAATATGCACCTCCACGCGCCCCTTCTCATTCTTGATATTCTTCACCTCGTACGTACTCTTAATTTTAATCTCCGAATCGCGCCCCAGCATATCCATACTCGCAAAAGGGCGCCAAAAATCGCGCTCGCCCGTCCACGTATCGCCCTTATTAACCGGACCCTCTGGCAAAACGGGCGCAAACGCGGGCATCGCCCCCTGGTACAAATCCGTAATCAAATCCTGCCGCTCCACGCGAAACGCGGGAAAATCTGGCTCGAACTTCTGCACCCTGCCCTCGGGCGTCACCTGCCAGGTAAAAACCCGATCATTAAACATATCAAACGTAAACGGAAACTGCTCATACGTCTGCTTCTCACCCAGAAAAATCGCAGCACTCAAACCCTTTTTAATCACAGCCTGAACGCCCATCACCCCTTCGGGAATCGTCCTCCCCGGTAACGCCTGGGGCACAACCACCTCTTCATGGCTGCGCCACTCATTATCTATAATCACGCGAATATGCCCGCTCTGCATCACAATCTGCTCGCCCATATTGCTGTAATACTCCACCCGGAACTTGTGCTTATATCGCGCCTTGCGTCCCTCTGGAAACTTCAGCGCCAGCGCCGTGGGCTGTGCCCAACAATCGGCGGCAACACCCACGAATAAACCGAGAATAATTGTTAATTTCCACATAAGCACCTCTGTCTGAATCAGGATTTAAGGATGAACAGGATAAAAATCAAAAGCAAAACCTTCTGGATCGCGGCTCAGAATCATACCGCGATGACGGGTGCTTCTAACGTCTCTCTTCACCGTGAACCGATCTGGATAGTACACCGCTTCTCAATTTTTAATTTTTAATTTTTAATTCCTAATTCTCTTCACCCGCACCGGTCGCCCGCCTTTTTCTGCCGACTCCCAGGCGGCCTCTGTCAACTGAATCACGCGCAAACCGCACACCGGCGGCACCTGAACCTCATCGCGCCCCAAAATCGCATCCACGAAATTTTGATCTGGACTCACAAACCGCGAAGGCAAACTATCCGCATCGACCTCTACCGGTGCGCTGCCACCGTATTTGCACGTCAACTTCCCATTGCGAGAATAAATCGCCCCCTTCGTGCCCCAAATCGTAATATCCTCCCACATCCCCGGACCCGGACCCGTCCCCACAACAGAAAAATTCGCCAGCGCGCCATTCTCAAACACAATTGACAGCGCCGAATTAATATCCACCTCAGTATCCAGATAATCCATAAATGCCGACACGCGTTGGGGCGCCTGATCCACCATCCACAGCACAATATCCAGCAAATGACTCCCAGAATCATTCAACTGACCCCCGCCCGACAGCGCGTGAACCTGTCGCCACTTCCCCTGTTGATTCTCATACCAGTGTTGATCTTGCATCGCCTGAATAAACTGAACCTCTCCGATCTCCCCGGACTGAATCTGATTCCGAATAAACCGAAACGTCGGCGCCAGATGCCGTTGATAAGACACCATCAAAATGCGATCCACCTCCTCTGCCTTATCCATCACCTGAAACGCGTGATCAACCGTACAGACCATGGGCTTCTCCGTCAGCACATGCAGACCCTTATCCAGACTATCCATAATCTGTTCAAAATGCAAGGTATGCGGCGTAGAAATCTCGGTCGCATCCATCTCCACCTCATTCAGCATCTCCCTGTGATCTGCAAACCTCGGCAACGCCTCTGCCTCTGGCACGCGCGCGAACAACCGCGCAAAACTCGCCTCACTCGGATCTGCCAGCGCCACAACCTCCACATCCTGCATCTTCATCAACCGCCCGAGGTGGCCGCCCATATTGCCACCGCACCCGATCAAGCCCATTCGCACCTTCTCCATTTACGTCTCCTTTTTTAGGTAAGAAGTAAGAGTGCTCGAATATAGTTTCACATGTACAATCTCGCAATAACAAAAAAAAGGCCACTGGACAAAACGTCCAATGGCCTTTGAATTTGGCACCGTCCCAGGAATCGGCGCCGTCCTCACGGGTGAGGCATGCCTCACCCCTACTTCAACAGCAGCATCTTCTGGATCGCGGTATTTGGACCCGCTTTGATCTTGGCGATATAAACGCCACTACCAACGCTGCGGCCCATCTGGTCCTTAGCATCCCACTGGACACTATAGCGACCCGCCGTATAATGCTGACTCACGAGTTGACGAATCTCCTGCCCAATCGCATCGTAAATGATGACAGACACATCTGCATCAGTGGGCAAATCGTAGGAAATCGTCGTCCTCGGGTTAAACGGATTGGGATAAACAGCCGAAGCAAATTCCGTGGGCAGGGTGAAACGCGCGCCCAACAGCACCTCAATCGGATTAGAACGGTTCACCGTCCCATCCAGATCAATCTGCTCGAGAACATAATAAACGATCTCAGCAGCGGGAAGGCTGGTATCCTCAAACATATAATCCATCAGCTGATCGGTCGTACCAGCACCAGCGATAAGCTCGCTAACCACCTCGTAGGTCTCTCCATCCGTGCTGCGAAGCACGCGGAAACCCGCATTATTGGTCTGCGAAGCCGTCGCCCAGTTGAGCACCACGCGGTCTTCGATCACGGATCCGACAAATGACGACAACTCAATCGGCACCTGCTCGTCAAACTGGACAGTCACCTCAACAGCAGACATACCATCGGAAGCCGTCACCTTGACAACAGCCGAACCCAGACCACTCGCCGTCAACGTATAGACATTCTGCATATCCATTTCCGGGTGGCCATCGACCATAGCCGCACCTTCTACTTCATGCGAAAAGGTAATCTTCGAACCCTCGGCAAAGCCCAGCGCCGTAATCTTAATCATCGCTTCGCCACCGCGCGGAATAGTCGCAATATGCGCAGACACCTCCAGCCGCGGACCGAAATTGTACATCACCGGAGCGGGAATATAAGGCAGCATCATGGTTTCACCAGAACCGAGAAGTACGTTCATCGACTCAATGCCAACTGAAAAAGACATCTCCTCGGCACCGGTCATCAGCTTCAGCGTACCCACATAGCCACCATTGGCCAGCATCACGCCCTCTTCAGAACCAATATCGACCTGAAGATTATCATTTGACATACCCAGCAGCGTCAGACCTTCAGCAGGCGCAAAACCCGTGACCATCGCAGCAGCAGCCGGATCAATAACGAGCTTTATACTCGCACCACCAAAGAGAACACCACCTTCGGCATCACCTACAAACACCTCAATAGCGAACTCTTCATTGGCACCAACACTGGCCGCCAGCATGCCATCATCCATCATATTCATCATATCGCCGACAACGGCATCCAGGGCGGGAAGCCTCACCTCGGCAAATACAATCGTAATCGGATCGGTTGTGGTCATACCATCACCCGCCGTCACAGTCACAACTGCCGGGATAGTCGCCGTCAACGTCAGGGTGGCACCATCCACCTTCTGCTCAATATTAAACTCACCAGCGATCTGCACATCAAAAGTAATCGTCGCATCCGCGGGAAAATTCACCGCCGTCACCACGGCCTGCCCCATACCACCTCGCGGCACCGGGACAACAGGCGTAGCTGTCTGCAGCTTGGGCGCGACATTAAAACTGATCGTACTCATCATCGCCATCATCTCTGGCGCGATGACATCGGCAGACGCCGCGCTTTCGGCAAGCGTAACCGCCTTAATGCCCAGGTGAAATTCCTTACCCGTAACATCCGCCACAGTAGAAAACTCGGCCCGTCCAATAAAACCGGACTCGGGCAGCGTAACAGGCGCAGTACCTGCGAAGTTTACACCCGTCGCCTCTGGAATAGAAAACAGAAACGCACTATTCTCGACCTTATCGAGCTTCAACTCTTCGGCTTTAAAATCAAATTCGATCTTCACACCGACCAGCGACGTGGTCACGCCCTTGGCGAAGACCTCAACGGCAATTTTTGTGCCCTCTCCAGAAACATTACCAGAATGAACGCCATCATCCATCTGATTGCCTGCCCCGCCATCGGTAATCAAATCAATCGTCACCGTCGCATTTGCATTGGGACCTGCAGAGGCCTGGCCTGCAAAAGCGAGAAATGCAAGGGCAGTAAAAAATAACAATCCTTTTTTAATCAACATTTGCAAGACTCCTTCGCTGAAAACTACTCCTTGTAAGTTCTAAGGGGAAAATTGGTAGGGGCGAAAAATCTTTCGCCCCTACCAAAACGAATTACTTGAGCAGCATCAGCTTCCGCACATCCTGGAACTTCCCTGCCGAGAGCTGGTAGAAATAAATACCACTCGAAACCGGCATTCCACGATCATCCATACCGTCCCAACGGACCTGGTAACGACCAACCGACTGCGATTCAGCAGCAATCAGCGTCCGCACGACCTGACCCACCACATTGTAAATCTGGAGCGTCACATCGGCAGACTCGGCCAATTCATACCCGATCGTCGTATCGGGGTTAAACGGATTGGGGAAATTCTGGAGCAGTGCAAACTCTGTAGGCGTCGTCTGGATATCCAGCACACCGCCAATCAATGGATTGGCGAGTTGCTGCGGATCAAAGACCAGACCGTTGGCAATCTCGAACCGCGCATCATCTTCAAAATCGCGCAACACGCGGAACACCAACCGAACAATATCGCCACCGCCAGAAACCTCCGAGCCATTCACGACCGCATTCATCACGTGAACCTGCCCGGCCTCTTCCGGCCAACTCCTCAACAGCGGGGTCTCGCCACCTGAAGACAGAAGCAAATCCTCAGCAGCCGGCATCGCCTCTACAAACTCGAACTTCTCGGCATCGTAGTGTAGCACAAACCCATAACCCATCAGAGCCTGCACATTGGCGATAGACACATCCACGAACATCGTCTCGCCAACCACCACGCGATCACTGCCCAAACGCAACGAGAGCTCGGCTGCCTCATTCACGCCAGGAGGCGGAATCAAAGACTTGCCAGCCGGACCTGTCGCTTCCTTGCCATAAGAGCCAAAGAACAGGATAAAGTCATCGAAATTGACCATCTTATCGTCATTCAGGTCAGCCTGAACAAAGACTCTCCAATTCTCGTGCGTCTCGTCTGTATTAAACGCCATCGTAAAGGCCACAAAATCTTCAAAGTCAACCGTCAGCGGCGTCATAGCTCCGTGCCTGTCGAGCTTCACGATATAAACAGGGCCACCGTCTGAATCCACAAACGGCTTGCGCGTCGGGATCAACTCGACCACCAGCGGAACACTCGGTGTCATATTGGTACCGTCCATTGCAACCACGGACACCAGCACCGCGGGCACACCCTGATTAATCAGACTCTCGATCAGTGCAGCCGGAACCTGGAAACTGCTCGAACCAGCGGGAGCAAGCCCGATATCGAGCATCGCATCTTCGCTGACACCACCTCTGACCAGGTAGCTCGTCACATGCGGAATAACAATTCCGTGACCGCGATACGTCACCACATCCATGCCACCATCATCGGCGGACATCGTCCAGGTAACCATCCCGGTCTCTGCATCAGCGGCAAGATCGGTCACCATAGCAGGGGCTGTATCGTCAATCGCAGCCACCATACCTTCCGTCGCCGTAATCGGAGACGAAACAATGGGACCGTGTCCATCTGTGCGGATATTCTGCGGAACAGCCAGATTGCCACCAATGAGAACACTCAAATCGGGATCCAGAGCCGCAAACACCACATTCTTCCTGTCGCCAATAAGCGCATTAATATAATCAGCAGAAGGCATAAACATCTGTGCAAGCTCATCCTCGGTCACAACCAGATTGGGATCCAGACCCAGGAACTGAGCCAACTGTTGCACGCTCTCCTTGGAGAACACGCGCTTGCCAGCAGGCGTAATCTCTGCCGAAGACATACCCTTCTCGGCAGCGACGCCCCAGCGCGTCGCATTGTTGTCCGTCACCGGAACAACGGCGCGCGTCATACCTTCTTCATCATCATTGTCCATCGCATCGATAACAGCCCAGGGAACCCACTTTGCCATCGGTGTATCGGTCGTTACCACATTGCCTTCGGCATCCATCGTGGTATTCACCATCATCTCGCGATACACGCGATACTGACTCACATCAGCGTGATTCGCCGAATTGGCAAAACTCACCATTACATAGTGACCGTTATCCCCTTCCTGATCCTGCACAACCACACTGGCAGGAGCAGCGGGCAAAGCCTGTGTAAACGACACCGCAACCGCAGACGTCGTAACGCCAGCGCCAGTAGCCGTTACAGACACAGACACTGTACCAGTAGCCGTCAAAGTCAGGACATTGCCATCTGACGAATGCGTAAGATAGTTCTCTGAACCACCCGTTACCTCGACATTGAACGTAACCTCAGTACCGGGAGCAAAGCCCGTTGCCACAACCGTTGACGACTCACTGCCAACCATAGTCTGCGGAACTTCGACATCCGCCATATCTGTTGCAACTACGGGCATCTTCCTGAAGGTAATGGTCTTCGGATCCGTCATCAGCGTACCATCAGAGGCGATCAACGTCACTGTAGATGTCAGGGATATATCATCAGAATCCATAGCGGTCAACATCGCAGTCGCACCATCAGTATCAATATCAACCGTAGCTGTACCGGTTACTTCACTGACAGTCCAACTGATATCTGCACCCAGACCAGTCGCTGTGACAGTCACCATCACCTCTCCGCCAGCCGGAATAACAACATCAGCGTTATCCGCTGTCAGATAAGGAGCTGGATTCATAAACGAAATCATCAATGGGGCAGTCGCATTACCCATATCATCTTCAGCTACCATCATCACATCGCCGGCCTTATCCGTCGATACCTTCCAGGTTGCAGCGCCATCTGCCGTTGCAAACCCGGTACCACCCGTGATCCGAAATCTGATATTGGCACCTTCGGGAAAACCGTAAGCTGTTACAGACGCTTCACCCGTGGAACCAAAATCATCAAACACCACTGTGGGTGTCTCTGTATGCAGGGACGCCATAAACGCAATAGAAACGGCGTTGGACATAACATCACCAACGGATGCCGTCACAGTCGCTGTAGATACAGTACTCGCGGACACCGTCGCAGACATACCGTCCTCATTCTCGGTCACACCTTCGCCTGCAAACATAACATCTGCGCCTTCGGCCTGACCACTCACCATCACCATCGCCATCCCACCATCAG
>JAPOXY010000162.1 GCA_026706845.1 Gemmatimonadota bacterium | reverse complement strand
GCCGAATACTGCACCCGGGTTGTGAATATAGGTTAATTTAAAAAAAGATCCCAATACCGGTACAGATTCGCCCAGGGTCATGGTTTGCAACACCCACCATTTGGTGAGTTGATCCAGTACTAATGCCACGCCTGTAATCCACAAAAATTTCACAAGTAAACCTCATGCCGATTTGTTTTGTTTTTCTTTACACGGGACGCAAACTTCCGTGGTCGGCACCGCTTCCAGTCTTTCTCTGGGGATGGGCATTTTACACGCTCGACACATGCCAAATTTGCGATTTTTGATGCGCGTTAAAGCGGCTTCTATTTGGTCCAGATAAGCACCGTCGCGTGCTGCAAATAGAAAAGCCTTTTCGCGTTCCATGGTCGAATTGCCCAAATCGGGCATGTGATCTGAATACGTCAGGTCTCCCGACGATTCTGCCGAGGTGATCTGCATGGAATGGCTCTGCAATGTGCCCAGATCTTTAACGATAGAGGTGCGTTTGGTTTCTAAAAGATTTTTGAAATACTCCAGGTCACGGTTTGTCATTTTATTCCTTTCTATCCACAGCTTCCCAAATTTGACACGCGTTTTCTTCGATTAGCGCGCGTTGTTCCGGCCAGAAAAACACAGGGAGTGGATCAAGCGGTACCCACGACATGCTTTCGTGATGCGTTGTATCAGTTGGCACGGCATCAATTTGCTCGGTCGAATACAAAAAATAATGTGTTATTTTCCATTCTGTCTTGTGAAAATCAAGCCGTTTTTTTGTGCCGAGTTTTTCCACGAGTTGCAGTTTTGATATCCCCACTTCTTCTTCGATCTCTCGTCTGGCAGCACATTCGATTTTTTCGCCCGCTTCAATGTGTCCTTTGGGCAACACATAGTCGGTATGCCCTCTCTCGCGAGCCAGAGCCAGCAATACCTGATGGCCATCCCAACGCACCACCACACCGCCCGCAGCATGGCGTTCTCGCAACCCTTTGGGGCGTATGTACCAGCTATTGTCGATCATAAAAGTTATTAAAAGCTCGCTTCTTCCTCACGCCCAGTACTTATCGTATAAAAGACTGAGACGTTCTTTTGCCGCGCTGGAAATAGCATCTGGCGATGTGATAATCGCAAATTGTGCGGCATTGAGACAATCGCAATCCGATGTTCTGGGCAATTGAGCAGCCAATGTGCATACAATTTGATTTGCGTGTTCGGCATTGGCTTTTAACACAGCGACCACGGCTTCGACCGACACATCTTCTTCGGCTTCATGCCAGCAATCGTAATCGGTGCCCATAGCCAGCATCGCATAACACATTTCAGCTTCGCGCGCGAGCTTGGCTTCGGGCAAAGCCGTCATCCCGATCACGGTCGCATCGACTTCTCGGCGATAAAAATGAGACTCTGCTCGCGTGGAAAACTGCGGTCCCTCCATACAGATATACGTTCCACCGTTGTGGGTGGTTACTCCGGAATTTTTTGCAGCAGCCAGCAACAAATCGCGCAATTCACCGCAAAAAGGATCGGCAAAAGCCACGTGTCCGGCGATGCCCTCACCAAAAAATGTGCTCGCGCGGATGCCGCGGGTGCGATCAAAAATTTGATCGGGCACCACCATATCACCCGGTTTTATGGTTTCCTGCATAATTCCCACGGCACTTATCGCCAGCAGATGTGTCACGCCCATCTGTTTCATGGCATATACATTGGCGCGATAGGGCACTTCAGAAGGCAGCAGCACATGCCCGCGTCCATGACGGGGCAAGAAATATACCGATTGGTCGCTTATACGCGTTTCGACAACTGCATCTGAGGGCGCGCCAAAAGGTGTGGCAAGGCGATGTTCGGCTACGATTTCCACACCTTTCATGTGATAAACGCCCGATCCTCCCATAACACCCAGTCGAACAATCTGTTCAGGCATCTTCGTCGTCCTGATCTGTGGCGTCATCTTCTATTTTCGGGATATCTTCTTGTACCACATCAAAGGTGGTCACTTTCAACTGGTCTAAAAAATCGGTCTGAACCTGTACCAGAGCTTTAAATTTGGACAAGAACATATCGCGTTGATTTTGTAACTCCACAATCTCTGTGCGGATATCATGCACCTGCGTGCGCGCTTTTTCAATGGCCCGATTGCTGCGGATCTCCGCTTCTTTCACAATCAGCCGCGCTTCCTTGTGCCCATTTTCCTTGACTTCCTCAGCCGTTTGTTGGGCAGTCCTGAGCATCTCCTGGAGGGTTTGCTCTATTGACCGATAGTGATGTACTTCTGATTGCAATGCATTGAGATGTTCTTTTAGTTCGATATTTTCGGCGCCGAGATTTTCGACTTCTGTAGCCAGCATGTCGAGAAATGCCTGCACTTCCTCTTGATCATAACCGCGAAAAGATTTCTTAAAAATCTGCTTGCGAATATCCAGTGGTGTGATGTTCACATTTCCCCTCCCTAAGGGCTTCGGTTATAACTCAAATACACTTTGAATGGCACTTTGAACAACCTGCAGAAGCAAAATTAACAAAATGGGCGACAAATCGAACATGCCCAGTGGAGGAACGATCTGTCGAAAAGGCCCCATAATAGGTTCTGTCAAGCTGTAAAGGGTCCACATAAATCTGCCCCCGCGCACAAAGGGCAACCACGAAAATACGATACGCGCGATAATTAAAACGAGCAAGACAGCAACGGCCCCATAGAGCAACCATCCGATGATATGCAGGATTTCGCCAGAAGAAATACCGTGTAATAATCCTATGAGTGAACGCAGCACATCGTTGGTCAACCACTTAAAAAAGAATGCTCCAATCAATGTCGCAATCACCAGAATCAACGGTGCCGCAGCGGCATTTCCAGGCATGTGTTGCGCAATGGGCCACACGAGCGGATCGGTTATGCGCCGAACATAATATTGAGACCAGCCAAAAGAACTCATACGCACCAAAACAGCGCGTAATAGCAACAACGCCACCATGCCGATTACCAATGCAACAAGCATCCAATCAATGGCTTGTTGTATTAAAATAATTGCCTGAGCAACCACATCAACCATAGTCTATACCGCCCGCTGACCAAAAATCGCCGTGCCCACGCGAACCATTGTCGCGCCTTCTTCAATTGCGACTTCAAAGTCACTGGTCATCCCCATAGACAGGATAGACACATGGGGCTTGTGAATTGCGATGCGGTCCTTGATTTGTCGCAACAAGACAAAATTTGGTCGCGCTGTTTCAGGGTCTGGATCAAATGCGCCAATCGTCATCAGCCCTGCCACCGAAACGCCCTGCAGGTCATCGACCTGCTCGACCAGATCTAATGCCTCGTTGGGCGATATACCGAATTTCGATGCTTCGCCCGATGTATTTACCTGTACCAATACGCGAACCGGGGTGTTTCGCCGCACGGCCCACCGGCCGATCTCTTTCGCCAGGCGCAATGTGTCAACCGAGTGAATCAGGTCGAATAAAGGCAAGGCAATTTTGACTTTGTTGCGCTGTAAGTGCCCAACCAAATGCCAGGATACTTTGCCGGCTACTTCTGGGACCTTGTGCTGTGCTTCTTGCACGCGACTTTCACCTAAAATCCGCGTCCCCGCATCTACGACCTGTTGCACGACATCGGCAGGCCAGGTCTTTGTTACAACAATCAATTTAACCGCATTTGCTGACCGCCCGGACCGCCGGGCAGCCCTGTCAATGCGATCTTGAACGCGCTTTAAGTTCTCAGCTATTGCCGACATAGGTTTCGGTCTCAAAATTGAAATATAGATTTCATAATTTATGTAAAAACCAGTGTAATGGCAACAAAAAGGGCTTGGAACATATGAGATGAACAGCGTGGGTTTTTTAGCCATGTAGGCCAAAAAACCGTTGACCCTATACGAGAGATATATGTATTGTAGAGCGCAGTGTAAAGGTCCTCTTTCTCTTTTAAATCTGGAGCTATTCTTATGCCGCGAAATGGTTATGGACACATGGTACTGGATGATTATGTCGCGCGCGTACGAGCTGTAAATGCCGACCGCGCAAAACGACTGTCGTCTATCCGAACAAAAAAAGAAGCTTTCGCATACCGCGATGAGGTGCGCGAGGCGATTGACAAAGCCTATCGCCCCTGGCCGAGTAAAACACCGCTTAATGCGCGCGTTGTCAGTACAATTGAACGCCGCTATTACCGCATTGAAAAAGTTCTCTTTGAGAGTCGTCCGGGTTGTTTGGTCACTGCCCATCTTTACGTGCCCGACAATCTCGATGGGCCAGCACCTGGTGTTATTGGCTCTTGCGGTCATGCTGCCGATGGCAAAAATGCATCGCTTTATCAGGCTTTTTGTCAGCGTCTGGCGCGCAATGGCTTTGTCGTCTTGATCTACGATCCCTTTAATCAGGGCGAGCGCGATCAATATTATGCCCTGCACAGCCGAGAAAGCGTGCGATCATCAACACATGCCCACAATATGATGGGCAAACAACTCGAACTCGTGGGCGAGTGGTTTGGCGCCTGGCGCGCCTGGGATGGTATTCGCGCGCTCGACTATTTGCTTACCCGCTCGGAAGTCGATCCCGCGCACATCGGGCTTACGGGCAACTCGGGCGGGGGTACTATGACCAGTTGGATTTGGCCGGTGGAAGAGCGTTTTACTATGGCTGCGCCCAGTTGCTTTGTCACCACGTTTGCCGCCAATCTCGAAAATGAATTGCCCGCCGATTCGGAACAGTATCCGCCGGGTGTGATTGGCGCGGGTCTGGATATGGCCGATTTTTTTATTGCCAGAGCACCGGCTCCCGTCATCTTGCTCGGTCAAGCTTATTGCTTTTTTGACCGACGCGGTCTCAAACAAGCCTATTCTGAAATCCGTCGTTTCTACGATATCATTGGCGCGCCAGCCAATGCGACTGATATTTTTATCGGGTCAGAAGACCACGGCTTTTTCCGCGATAACCAGGAAGCTATGGTGCAATTTTTTGCAACACAGGCCGGTATTCAGCAGGTTATCCGTTTGGAAGAGACCGAGGACTTGAGCGATGTCTTAAATGTCACTCCAAAAGGCGAGGTTGTGCCCGAAGGGGCTACGCCCATTTTCGATCTGATTGCCCAAAACGCCGATGTTCTTGCATCAAAACGCAAAAAGTTGGGTAAGGACGAACTCATCCGTTGTGTGCAGAGTACGCTCAATTTGTCTGATGACCGCGACCTGCCCCACCACCGCTGGTTGCGCAGTACGACAGAAGATGGCGTTCGCCTGGCGCGGTATGCGATTGAAACCGAGGGCAATATTCGCGCTATTATGCGGAAACGCCTGTCCAATCCGTCTTATTCGCATACGCTCGATGTCGAGCGCGAGGTTCATCTCTATTTGCCACATGTTTCTGCGGAAGAAGATTTGATAGAAGATCCTTTTGCAAAAAGGCTGAAAGAACAACATCCGCTCTATGCTCTCGATGTGCGCGGTTTGGGGGAATCGCTTGCCGATGATGAACGCGACTTTTTTCACCCTTATGGCAATGACTATATGTGCAATGGTTATGGTCTGATGCTCGGTCAGAGCTTTCTCGGTCGGCGGGTTCACGATGTGTTGTCCACAGTTGACTTGCTGGCTTGTGAAGGTGCGGAAAAAGTCCATCTTTACGGTCGCGGGCAGGGTGCGATTCACGCGCTGTTTGCCGGATTTCTGCATTCTGCAGTGACGACTGTTACCCTGAAAAATTATCCGCTGTCCTATCACGCTTGGACACAAACGCCCCTGGTCAGTTGGCCTGCTGCCAATATCCCTCGGGGCGTTCTCACATCATTTGATCTGCCCGATCTGATGCATGCTCTGGATAAGAAACTCGAGCTTATACAGCCCTGGGGGGCGGATATGTCGGAAGAGGAAAGTGAGAAGTAGGAAGTGTGAAGGAGTTCATCCTTCCAGCCGCTCGCGCAGGTGGGCTTCCATGGCCACGAATTGAGGGTCGGCGCGCAAGGTGTTTTCTCGGGGATGGGGAAAATGAACGCTCAGGTCTTCCGCGATTTTGCCGGGTCTGGCAGACATGACCACAACGCGGTCGGACAGGAGCAATGCCTCGGAGATGCTGTGGGTAATGAATAAGACAGCAGCACCGGTCGCCTGCCATATTCGCAAGAGTTCAATTTGCATTTTTTCTCGCGTCATTTCATCCAGTGCTCCAAAAGGCTCGTCCATAAGCAAAACAGATGGGCGGAAGGTCAAGACTCTGGCTATGGCGACCCGCGATTGCATGCCGCCCGATAGTTCGCGTGGATACGCCTGCTCAAATCCCGCCAGTCCGACAATGTCGATCATCTCAGAGACCCGGCTTAAAACCTCTGTGTCTCCAAAGACCTCTGCGGGTAGGCGCACATTTTCTTCTACCGTGCGCCAGGCGAGAAGCGAGGGATGTTGAAATACAAAGCCCACCAACCGTTCGCGCCGTGCGGTTTCGGGTATTTTTCCCAGTACGCGAACCGTGCCCTTTGTCGGTGTTTCCAGGTCGCCGACAATCCGCATTAAGCTCGTTTTGCCACATCCCGAGGGTCCGATCATACTGACAAATTCCCCCTGCGCTATTTGCAGAGAAATTTGTGCGAGTGCCTGCACCCGGTTGCTGTCGGTCACAAAAACCTTGTGAATATCCCGCAGTTCAATGGCTAATTCACTCACTTCGCGTCTCACCTTTTCAATGCTTGATCAAGTGTTTTTCCAGGGTTTTGACCACTGTTTTCAGCGTTTTAATGCGCGCATATAGCTTGCAATTGGACTCGACAATGGTCCACGGCGCATAATCTGTATTCGTGCGATACAACATGTCATCCACTGCGTCGCGATACTGATTCCATTTCTCTCGATTGCGCCAGTCTTCATCCGTAATTTTCCACTGTTTGGACGGTACTTTTTCGCGGTCTTGAAAGCGCTTCAATTGTTCGTCTTTGTCGATATCGATCCAGAATTTGAATAATAAGGTGCCGTAATTTGCCATCTGTTCTTCCATTTCGTTGATTTCGCGGTACGCGCGCTGCCATTCCTGTATTGTCGCAAATCCCTCTACGCGCTCGACCAGAACGCGTCCGTACCACGACCGATCAAAGATGGCAAAATGACCGGCTTTGGGCATTTTGATCCAGAACCGCCACAAATAGTGATGTGCCAATTCAATATCATTTGGCGCGGCGATGGGGAACACGTCGTATCCCCGCGGGTCCATGCGGCGCACCAGGCGTTTGATATTGCCTCCCTTTCCCGCAGCATCCCAGCCTTCGTACACAATGACTACCGACTGCCTTCGCAAATACACTTCGTGCTCGATTTCCCATATCTTTTTTTGATAAATGCGGCGCAGGCGATCGTATTCTTTGCGCGTGAGTTCTCTGGACAAATCAGATGTTTCGAGCATAGAATGCGGGATTGAGGATCCTCCGGTTCGACCATCACGCGCAGCTCGCGGCCCGCCTGGATCGCGA
>JAPOXY010000161.1 GCA_026706845.1 Gemmatimonadota bacterium | reverse complement strand
CTATGGCCTTTATACTCAACTTTTTTCTTTACCCTTTATTATAGCAATCACCGTTCCGTATATTTCTTTTTGTGATGTCGGTTTGGATGATTGAGGAAAAAGCTATGATTTTTGATATCTTACTCATTGCAACAGGAGGGGCGTACATTGCCAGTGCGCTGGGTTATGCTTTACATTTCCACCAGCCCAAAGCGTACTGGCGCGTTTTGGGTGCCTGGGGAATATGGGGTGCTTTGTGTATGCACACTGTGCTTTTGATCGTTATTACAATTTCTGCTGGCGAAGTGCCTTTGACCAGTCAGGTTTTGCCATCGCTGTGTGCCTGGTTAGTTGTGGTTGTCTATATTTACCTCGAAGTGAGTACGCGAGATCGGTCTTTGGGCGTGCTGATTGTGCCTATTGTGGTGGTGTTGCACGTTTTGACGCTTACAAAATTGTTGGGTACTGAGGATATTCAGGTCACGGGATATAGCGGCGGGTGGTTTGAACTGCATGTGCTGGCTTATGGCCTTGCGTACACGGCTTTTGCGATTTCCTGTGTCGGGGGTGTGATGTATCTGATGCTTTTGAGCGAAATTCAGGCCAAGCATTTTGGATTTTTTTATTCCCGCCTGCCTTCACTCGAGGTGTTAAATCAGATCACTAACCGCGCTGCCACTTTTGGGTTTGTCTTTTTGACGGGCGGAACTATTGCCAGTTCGGTGTGGGCATTTCAACATCTTTCGCAGTTTTCTATTTGGCGCGAGCCAGTGTTTTTCCCCGTTCTGATTGCCTGGGTTATTTATGCGGGCAATCTCGCCGCACGGTGGTGGGGTGGCTGGCAGGGAAAGCGGGCGGCTTTTCTGTCTATCATGGGTTTTGTCTTCGTAATTCTGGCATTTCCAGTGATGGGCGTTCTGTTTTCTGGTCCCCACAATTTAGGGCCTTAAACCATGCGTTATCCCGTGTTTTTGAAATTGGAAGATAAATTGTGTGTTGTGGTTGGGGCGGGTCGCGTTGCCGAACGCAGAGTGCGCGGGCTGTGTGAGGCGCAGGCACGGGTTCGAGTTGTGGGTATAACCGCGACCGAGGGCATTTTGAAATTGGCCGATGAAGGCGCGATCCATCTCTATCAGCGGGCATTTGAGTCAGGCGATTTGGATGGTAGCGCGCTTGTCATTGCCGCGACTGATCAGGCAGATATCAATCGGGCGGTGCAGGCGGCAGCGAAATGCCGCGGAATTTTGTTTTGCGGTGCGGATCGATTTACAGATAGCGATTTTATTGTGCCCGCGGTAGTGCGGCGTGGCGACTTACAGGTGGCGATTTCCACCGGGGGCAATAGTCCGGCTTACGCCAGGCTGTTGCGTCGAGACATTGAGGCTTTTTTGGATGATGGACAGTTACTGGATGTGATGGCGGATTTAAGGCGTAGGGTTTATGCGCGATTTCCCAACGCGCCAGAGCGTCGGCAAGCGTTCTGGCAACAATTGGTAACAGATGATACACTTGCTCTGGCGCGCAAGGGCAAGTGGGATGAAATTGAGGAGCGGATTGAAGTATGTCTCTCGTAGTAATTGGGCTGAGTTACCGCACGGCACCTGTTGAAATAAGAGATGGGGTCGCGGTATTGCCCCAGGCTCTGGATGCGGTTCTCCAATACTTTTCCAGCGTGCCTGAGATCATCGAATGCGCGGTTTTATCGACGTGTAATCGGTCGGAAGTCTATTGCATTACGACGGATATTCACGCTGCTCGCGCGGCTGTGATCGCCGGGTGGAGCGAGCAAAGTGGATTGAATGCTGGTGTACTGGGACAGCACACGGTTGTCCATCGCGATGCAGAAGCCGTGCGTCATCTTTTCAGGGTCGCCTGTGGGCTGGATTCTATGGTCATGGGCGAGCCACAAATTGCCGGTCAGGTAAAAGAGGCGGGAGCTGCTGCACTATCTATGGGAACGAGCAAAGCCGTGCTGAATCGTTTATTTCGCGTTGCGACCGAGGTTTCAAAGCGGGCGCGCACGGAAACGGAGATTGCAACGGGTGCGGTTTCCGTCAGTTTTGCAGCCGTGGAACTCGCAAAGAAAATTTTTGGCAATCTCGAAGGGCATACGGCTCTGGTGCTCGGCGCTGGCGAGATGAGTGAATTGACGGCGCGGCACCTCGCCGACAATGGGGTGAAGTCTTTGCTGGTGACGAGTCGCACGTTAGCAAGGGCACAAAATTTGGCAGTGCGCGTGGGCGGGCGCGCCATTTCCTGGGACGATGCGATAGGAAATTTGCACGGGGCAGATGTTGTTATCAGTTCTACGAGCGCGGAAACTTATGTTCTGGAACGCCCCCATGTGGCCGCGGCGATGCAAAAGCGCAATAATCGCTCGATGTTTTTGATCGATATTGCCATGCCGCGCGATATCGATCCGGCAGTTGGTGACCTGTACAATGTGTTTTTATACGATCTGGACGATCTGGAGTCCGTTGTTGGCGCAAATTTAGAGAAGCGAAAAATTGAAGCGGATAAAGTCAGTGCAATTATAGAAGAAGAGGTGGAGAACTTCTCTGCGTGGATAAATTCCCTATCGGTTGTTCCCGCAATAGTGGCTCTGCGTGGACATTTTCAATCTTTTATGGATTCGGAACTCGCGCAGGCCAAACTCAGTGAATTTTCAGATGATCAACGCGCTCAGGTTGCCAATTTGATGCGCCGATTTATGAATAAGGTGCTGCACAAACCAGTGACGCGCCTCAGAGAAGCTGGCGAGGAAGAAGATGGTGGAGCTTATGTGGCAGCACTTTCATATTTGTTTGATCTGGTGGTTGAGGACATAGAGATTGAAGAGGTGCGCAACTCATGAAGGTGGTTATTGGCAGTCGGGGCAGTGCGTTGGCTTTGTGGCAGGCCAATTGGGCAAAGAGAAAACTGGCGAGCGCATATCCCGATCTCAGTATTGAGATTGAGGTGATTAAAACAGAGGGAGACCGACTCTCGGAAACGCCTGTGTCGCAGATTGGTGGCAAAGAGGTGTGGACAAAGGAGATTGAGCACGCGCTGCTGTCGGGTAGCATTGATCTGGCGGTTCACAGTTTGAAAGATTTGCCGACCAGATTGCCAGAGGGATTGGTTTTGGGCGCCGTGAGTGCGCGCGAAGATGTACGAGATGTACTGGTCAGCAAAAATAATTGGGTGTTTCGAGCTTTGCCAGAAGGCGCGACGGTTGCAACGGGCAGTTTGCGGCGACAGGCACAATTGAAACACGTGCGTCCGGATTTGAATTTTGTGGCGATTCGAGGGAATGTGGATACGCGCGTCAAAAAGCTCGAAACGGGAAATTTAGATGGTATTATTTTAGCCGCAGCGGGTTTGAAGCGGTTGGGGTTGGGAGACCGCATTGCGGATTTTATCGACCCGAATATCTGTTTGCCCGCGCCCGGGCAGGCCGCGCTGGGGATAGAAATACGAGAAGAGGATGAGCGGATTACAGAACTCGTCGGTGTTTTGAATTGCGTTGAAACGCAACAGGCTGTTACCGCAGAGCGCGCGATGCTGGCGACATTGGGGGGGAGTTGTCGCGTTCCGATTGGAGGCTATGCGGTTTTTGACGCGGCTTCTATTGACGTTCTGTTGCTGTCGGGCGTTGTTGCCACTCCCGATGGACGTCAGGTGATGTCAGAGAGGGCAGAAGGACACGCATTATCTGCCGAGCAGTTGGGCGTGCGCGTTGCAAAGGGTTTGATCGAGCAGGGGGCGGGGGAGATTTTAGGTCGGGATGGGAGGGTGTGGTGAACGAATTTGAACCGCCTATTTACGATGCCGGGGCATTCTGGAGGCAGGTAAAACGCGGCGTTTCGGGGCTGGTGCTGCCGGATGATGTGTCGGATCCAAAGAGCGAGGCGGCCGCCTGGCACGCCTGGCATGCCTATCTGGCAGGTAGGACCAAACCAACATGGCATTTTGATTCGGAACGATTCGGTGACGCCATGCGAACGCACTGGCCGGGATTGTCACGGGTCTGGATTGAGGAGTCGGATCGGCTGATTGATGAAAAAATGGTGTACGGGGAATCCACGGTGCCTTATGTGCCGGGGGTCGGACTGGATTGGAGCGCGAATCCGGATCGGACGATGAACTGGGGTGGGTTGCATTATATGTTTTTTATTCGATGGCCGATACGGGCGGCGATGTTGACCGGCGAGGGGAAATATGTGCGGGCGGTTGCGGACTGCGTGCAGAGCTATCTCGACCAGATCGATGATATTCGCGACGAGGCGATGGTGTTGAATCGGGGGATGAAGGCGGGGGGAATTTATGCGGTTTGGAATACGTTGTCTGTCGGGTTGAAGCTGAAGGCGCTGGGCGAGGCGCTGTATGCGTTGCGCGCCCATCCGGAATGGACAGTGGCAGATTGTCGGGCAGCGTCTATCCTGATCTGGCGCCTGGCGCAGCATCTGCATGGACAAGTGGCTTCACAGACCGCAGTGGAGTGGCAGCAGCAGCTAAATTTCATTGCTTCGGGTAGCGGTGGAATGGGCGGTGTCGGAGCGTTGCTCCCGGAATGGGATGCTGCAGAGGGTTGGCTGGAAGCGGGGCGACAGATTCAGGACGTGTTGCTTTTGAACCAGGTCTATCCAGATGGGTTTCAAAAGGAAATCTGCACGCAATATCACAAGACGGTCATCCGGTCATTTGCAACCCTGCAGATGATTCTGGCCCGTCGCGGGCTACCCAGCTTCTACGATACCGAGCCTTTTCGAGCGCGGTTTCTGGCGATGCACCGGTTTCTGGCTGAGATTCTGACACCGGATGGTTTTACGCCAGCAATTAATTCGGCGGTGTACGCACAGGATTGGCCCGCATTTCTGGCTTCGGGAAATACCTTCTTCAAAGACCCGGTGCTTCAGTGGCACATCAACCGTGGGTACCATCCCCAGTTTGTGCCGGTTCAGAAGGGAGGGCCGGGTTGGGGCAATACAATACTGAACGATCTATGCGTTCCGAATCCAATGGGTGTGCAGCAAAGGGCACCTGCATCGGCTTCACACTTGTTTCCCGATTCGGGTATCGCCGTGCTTCGCGACGGGTGGGATCGCGAGGCGAACGTGCTGATCCTGGATTTCGGGCATCCGGAAGGCGGACATGCTTACGGGGCGCAGGCTTCGTTTTCAGCCTGGGTGAAAGGCCGTCCGGCGGCCCTGTCTCCTGGATCCCCATTTGCATATAGCGATCCGGATTATCGCACCTGGTATTATGGCACGCGGGGGCAGAATACAGTTTGGATTGACGAGGACGATCAGGACCTCTGGCGTCCGGGTGAAAAACGAAGAATCTGGGGGCGGTTGCTCGATTGGCGAGATGAAGAAGCGGAAACGTATGTACGCATCTCGCATGAAGGATACCTGCGCTCGAAGGGGGTGCTGCACGAACGTACGGTGCTGTTAAAAAAGGGAAAGTATTTTTTAATTTACGATCTATTGGATGCCGCGGAAAGTGATGTTGTGCACACGCTACGCTGGACGCTGCGTTGCCCGAACGAGTTGCGCGAAACAGAAAATCGCATGGTTGTAAGTACCTGTGATCCAGGCATCAGGCTGGCACCCGCGTGGTCGAACGCGATTCGCGATGTGGAGATCGATTGGGGACCGAGCATGGTCCCGTTGACCTATCGACCGGATATGTCGGCACAAAAAGCGCAAACTTGCCATGTCCGGTTCGTTCAGGAGATTGATGCCGGGGCGCAGGCGCGATTTCTGGTGTTGATGGTCTCGGGAGAATGTCAAGACGGAGCGGTTCAAGGCGAGGTGGTTGACGGTAGAATTGAGGCCACCGTCACGGCGTGGGGAGAAACAGAGCGCATTGTTCTGAAATGACACCCATCAGATGTCCTTATATTTTCTTTGACTCTCAAATTTACCAAATTATATTCTATGCATTACAAGGACATCGTCCCCATCATCCGCAACACTGCGCTGTAGTTGTATCTTAAAGGATGGAAACAGAACCATGATACACAGGTCAACATCGAATCTGTCGGCAACTTCTGCTGCGGATACCATTTATATAAAATGTTTTAAGTTTTATAAAAACAATATTTTACTCTCTATTCCCCGAATTTTTCAAAATCGGCACAGCAACTCGCTAACTGATGTTACGCGGTCGTGCAAAAGTTGACTTTGCAAGGAAAATTTTTTGTAAGTTGATACAAACGTATGTATCATCCGATGTAAAATTAAAACTAATGAAGTACTGCAAATTTTACCAACAGATGCATTGTAAGGGGCAGTGCCCTTTGCCTGTCCGATAGCGTTGCATTTCTATCCTATAGGGAGGGATTGTAATATGATACACAAACCAACATGGACTTTCACAGATAAGTTTCTTTTCTTTCCCAAATTCCTTTTGACGCTCGCCCTGTCGGTGCTTGTGTTTGCAGGGCAGGCTTCTGCACAGGGTCCGAGTGTGTCGCTTGAACATGTCACGGACGGCACAGCAGGCACGGTTGCTGGGCAGGGCACGACCATTACGGTTAAAATTTCCCAAACAGGTGTTAACGATATTCCGGGGATTGCCGCTGCTGGTGCTATAGATGTTGCACTGGCATTCGATACATCTGTTGTAGGTCTTACTGCTGTGCCGCTTGGCCTTCTCAAAGCCGATACTGCAACGGGTGCGACACTTACCATACCCGCTCCGCCAGGAGGAACACTGTCGGTGCCAGCTGAGGCCTCGCTTACCTTTACCACAGCCGTAGATGTAACGGATATGGAATTTTCCATCAGTATTACAGGGGCCCAGGTGGTCAGTACTGCTGGTATTGTTCCAGTTCCCGTAACAGCTTCGGTCACGTTTAATTCTGTCCGTCCGCCTCTTGGTCCACCGTCCCAACTTCATCTGGATACACAGATTGAAAGTCCTGCACAGAACAACAGTGTGCTGATCTTCACAGACAAAAGGCCGGGTGATACCCTCCAAATTCAGCTTTTTGTACCAAATGCAGCAGGTCAGAACATCCAGGCTTTCACACTCGAACTGGCCTTACAGGGCAAGACATTTGCCCATTTTATCAGCAGCATATCCGGCAGTGATTGGACGGGTGGCGACCTATTCCCTGGAACATCTGTATCGGACAACCCGACGCTGAGTGGGTTGTTTCTCCCGGCCGAGACTGTGCCTATGACGGGGTATCTGGGTCAAATAGACCTTAAGGTGATCGGCGTGCTGAGCGACCAAGACAAGTTGCGCGTCACCAGTGCTTTCCTCGCTGTTGCAGGTGGGACACTACAATCTGTGGATGTGTCCAACGCGGAGCTTTCCTTTACATCAGTGTACATCTGTCCTGGAGATTTTGACGACAATGGGATCGTCAATATGGCAGATTTTCTGCTCATTGGTGAGGTGTTTGGCACGCGATCAGGTGATGCTGCTTACAACGCGCTGATGGATATGGACAGCAGCGGGGGTATAGATGTGGCAGATTTTCTGCTCTTTGTCGATGTATTCGACACCACCTGTAAACCGCCTGGTGGGGGTGGACCAACGGGTGTTTCTATTCCAGATGCGAACCTGCGCGCTATTATTGAGGACAAGCTCGGCAAGGCGAGCGGTGCGCCGATCACTCCCGTAGAGATGACGAGTTTGACACGCCTTGATGCACCGAACTTGAACATCAGCGATTTGAAAGGGCTTGAGTTTGCTACTGGTCTGACAAGGCTGGATCTTGGTTACGAAGTTGTGGATAACACTATTGTCAACAGCAATAGCATCTCGGACATCTCGCCACTGTCTAACTTGACCAATCTGACATGGCTAAATCTTAGCTCCAACAGCATCTCTGATGTGTCTGCACTATCTAACTTGACCAATCTGACAGTACTGAGTCTTTATGGCAACAACGTCTCGGGCATATCGTCTCTGTCCGGCTTAACCAGTCTGGCCTGGCTGCAGCTTTCCCGCAACAAAATTTCGGCTATCAAACCCTTATCTGGCTTTACCGGGTTGACAAATCTTTATCTTCGTTTCAACAGCATCTCAGACATCTCGCCACTGTCTTCCTTGACCAACCTGAGAGTGCTGTTTCTTGACGGCAACCAGTTGACGGGCAGTATTCCCTCTTGGCTGGGCAGCCTCACCAACCTGCAAAGTCTGGGGCTGTCTGACAATGCCGGTCTTTCCGGCCCCTTACCCGATTCGTTCACCAGTCTCGCCAGCCTCCAGTATTTGTATCTTGCAGACACGGGGTTGTGCGCGCCGACAGATGAGGCGTTCCAGGCGTGGCTGGAAGGCATCGAGAACAAGAGCGGCGTTGTCGATTGCGGTGACGGCAGCGGCACGCCAAAGATGTACTGGACGGACTATACCACGGACAAGATTCAGCGGTCTAACCTGGATGGATCCAATGTTGAAGACCTTGTCATCTTAACCACGAGATTGCGTGGTGGTCCACTTGGCATAGCGCTGGATGTGGGTAACAGCAAGATGTACTGGACAGACTATGGCACTGATAAGATTCAGCGGTCTAACCTGGATGGATCCAATGTTGAAGACCTCGTTACGGGATTGAGTCATTCACAGGGCATAGCGCTGGATGTGGGTAACAGCAAGATGTACTGGACAGACTATGGCACGGGCAAGATTCAGCGATCTAACTTGGATGGATCCAATGTTGAAGACCTCGTTACGGGATTGCGTGGTCCATTCGGCATCGCGCTGGATGTGAATAGCGACAAGATGTACTGGACGGATCGGTCTGCGGATAAGATTCAGCGATCTAACTTGGATGGGTCCAATGTGGAAGACCTCGTCACGGGATTGAGTGATCCAGTAGGCATAGCGCTGGATGTGGGCAATAGCAAAATGTACTGGGGAGACGATGGCGTTGGTGCTGAGAAGTTGAAGATTCAGCGATCTAACTTGGATGGGTCCAATGTGGAAGACCTCGTTACCACAGGATTGAGTGATCCATTCGACATTGCGCTGGATGTGGGCAATAGCAAAATGTACTGGACGAACGGTGGTAAGATCCGGCGATCTAACCTGGATGGTACCAATGTGGAAGACCTCGTCACGGGATTGGGTAATTCACACGGTATCGCGCTGGATATTTCAGGGCGTATCAGTGGTGGCAATGGCAGTACGTCGGTTACCATCCCAGATGCAAACCTTCGTGCAGTCATTGAGGACAATCTGGGCAAGGTAAATGGTGTGCCGATCACGCGGGCAGAGATGGAGAGCTTGACGCGCCTTGAAGCGCGGAACTCGAACATCAGCGATTTGACCGGGAGGGAGAGTACTGGCAGAGATTTATATTTCAGGAGGTGAGCTATGTGACTATGAGGTTGAAAGACCAGCATCTTGCTTCATTGCGCCATCTGTATTATCTTGAGATTGGTGAGGGCCGATTTTGATTGCAAAATGCTACGATGGCTGTGGAAGCCTACGGTCAAGACCAGAATATGGACTGTTTATGCCAACTGGATGTGTATATCTCATAGGTGCCGGGCCGGGCGATCCGGAATTGATAACTGTGAAGGGGCTGCGCCTGATTCGGGAAGCCGATGTGATCTTGTATGACGGGTTGGCGAATCCCGAATTTTTGAAGGAAGCGCGGCGGGAATGCGAGTGTATCAATGTGGAAAAGCGCCCGGGTTTTCAGCGCGTGCAGCAAGATGAGATTAACCAGATGATGGTCAATTTTGCCCGAAAAGGATTGACTGTGGTGCGATTAAAGGGGGGCGATCCCATTGTTTTTGGGCGCGGTGGAGAAGAGGCTGAAGTTCTGAGAGACCACGAGATCCGGTTTGAAATTGTGCCAGGTATTACCAGTGCAATAGCAGCACCAGCTTATGCAGGTATTCCCGTGACGCATCGCGGTATATCCCCACACGTGACGATTGTAACAGGGACAACGGCTTCGCTTGAAGGAGAAGGAGAAGTTGATTGGGAGGGGTTAGCAAAAGTGGGCGGCACGCTCCTGATTTTGATGGGCACACAAAAACGCAGTGAAATTGCCCGACGTCTCATCGCGGGAGGGCGCCCGCCTGAAACGCCCGTTGCAGCCGTACAGTGGGGGTCGTTGCCATTGCAACAGACGGTGAGAACGACATTGGGGGAGATGGGCGCCGTCGAGATGACCAATCCCGCAGTGATTGTCGTTGGGAAGGTCGCGGCGATGGATCTGGATTGGTTTGAGGCTAAACCCTTGTTCGGCAAAACGATTGCTGTGACACGGGCGCGCACGCAGGCGAGTGAATTGGTACACATGTTACGGGCGTTGGGCGCACAAGTGCTGGAGGTGCCGACGATTGCATTTTCGGAACCCGAAAATTGGTGTGATGTCGATGATGCCATTACAGATATTCATGCATTTGATTGGCTTGTTTTGACGAGTACAAACGGAACCGATCGCTTTTTTGAGCGTCTTTTTAAGCAAGGCAGAGATGTACGCACATTGGGTGAGGTAAAAATTGCGACTATTGGCGCGGCGACATCAGCCCGGGTGCGCGAGTGGCATCTCAATGTAGATCTCGAAGCGGTGAACCGCACATCAGAAGGCTTGCTCGCGGCTTTTGGCACAGATCTTTCTGGCCAGCGTTTTTTGCTGCCTCGTCCCGAAGAATCTCGGGATGTACTCGCCAATAAGCTCCGAGAACGCGGCGGGGAAGTTCGTGAAGTTGTTGTTTACAAAACGGTTATGCCCGAATACTTGCCCGAAGAATTTTTGCAATTGGTAGAAAAAGAGGCTATTGATCTGATCGCTTTTACGAGTTCTTCTACGGTTGTAAATCTGGTGAGTCTGTTAAAAAAGGCGCGGCAAAATTGGAAATATTTGCCAGCGGCGTGTATTGGTCCTATCACAGCCCAAACCGCAGTTGCACAGGGATTTGATGTGGTCGTCGAACTCGACGAGACATCGGTATCTATTTCTGGTCTTGTAAAAGCGATTGTAACATATTTTAAATAAAAAATGCGGTTGACATACCTGCTGGTAAGTAGTAAATTTATATAGATGAAGTGCAAACACTTTCATACAACAGGAGGAAGCGTCATGAAACGTTTGATTATTGCGACATGTTTAGGGCTGGGTCTGGTTGGTTCGGCCATTGCTGGACCTCTGACACAGGGTATAGAATTTACAGGCGGCGAGAATAGTCTGGCAGGTCTGGTGCTGCAACGCACGCAAAATATTGTCGCTGAAGATGGCGTTTTGAAGTTGCAGGTCTCTATCAATTACGCGCAGAAATTGA
>JAPOXY010000160.1 GCA_026706845.1 Gemmatimonadota bacterium | reverse complement strand
GGTTTTTGTTGGGTGGAGGGTAGGCGTGCCCTTGCATTCAGTCTGGCGGGTATCGGGGCCGCCGTCACCTTTCGGCTCTCACTCAAACCGACCATAGAGGGTGTGTACATGTTTATGGTCATCGGGATAGGGCTGGCGGCCGGCACCCAGCTTACGACTGTGGCCTACCTCGCATCGTTGGCTTTCGTCACCATAACACTGGGCGTGTGGAAAATCAATTATGGCGCGCAGCCACCAGTACTATCCGGCTGGAGAATTGTTTCACCTGATCACTCGGCCCAGACCTCTGGGACAAAGGCCGCCGGGAATTCTTATGATGCCCGGATTGAAGTACACACAACGAAGGTCGAAACAGCGCAAAAAGCAACAGCTCAAATCCTGAAATCCGGGACCAAACAGTGGCAAGTAGCAGATGTGATCGAGAAAGAAGATGGAACGGCCATCGTTGTATATGATGTTTTGTTAAAACAATCCGTCGCTCTGCCTATCCTCATCCGGGATATTGAAAAAAGCAAAAAAAGTATCAAAAACGCAACGCTGACTAAAGTTTAAAATTGGTATTCTTAAAGCCTCCCTGTCACCAGAGAGATCAGGTAGGCACACTCATAAACGGTATAATTGCACATGAAGAATCACACAGATAAATTTCTGCTGGGCTTCCTTGGTTTTGGCATTCTTCTCTACCTGTTGTCGATGGGCTATGATCCATCTTCAGATTTTAGTGGAAATTCGTCAAACGCAGATACAGATACTTCTATTTTAGACACTTCTACCGTCCTTCCTTTGGCGGACACGATGGCGGTATTAATATCTCCTGAAAGCTATACACTAAACGAAGAGACCGCTTCAGACACTTCTATCGTCTCCCCTTTGGCGGACACAATGGCTGTATTAGACTATGAAGAGGATTCATCTTCAGATTTTAGTAGAAATCCGTCAGACACAGATATAGATACTTCTATTTTCCGCCCTTTGGCGGACACAATGGCAGTATTACAAAGGAAAATATCTCTTGAGAGCTATACACTAAACGAAGAGACCGCGACGCACTGGAAGCTCCCCACGTATCTTGAAGAGATCTCTGGTTTGGCAATGACCAGAGACGACCGACTTCTGGCGCACAATGATGAAAGAGGGGTCATTTTCGAGATCGATTATCAGAAAGGGTCAATCGTAAAATCATTCCAATTATCGGATATGAAGAACCCGGTTGCCAGTGATTTTGAGGGCATTGCAACAATTGACGACCAGATCTATTTAGTCACGAGTTCAGGGCGACTATACGAGTGTCGTGAGGGGACTGGCGAGTCCGTTCTCTTCAATGTCTATACGACTGGCGTCGGCAGAGACTGCGAAATCGAGGGCCTGGCATACGACGAGAGCAAGCGGGCACTCTTACTCATGTGCAAGGACGCTCGTAGCGCAGACATGGAGGGAAAGTTGGCAGTATATCATTGGTCAATTGACGAGAAACAGCTAAAAAAAGATGCACATACCGTAATACCTGTCGTGGAATTCTCTCAACACATCAAAGGAAAAAAATTCCAGCCTTCGGGAATCGAGCGACACCCGATGTCGGGAAATTACTTTATCGTAGCTGCGCGTCAGGGGGCTATCGCGGAGATCACGCCGGGTGGCCAGATTGTTGCAGTCAGAGAGTTTCCCGCCCAGTGGCATCGTCAGGTTGAAGGTATTACCTTCGCTGCGGACGGCACGCTAATCGTTTCCGATGAAGGCGCGGGGAAGAGAGCGCGACTAACCCTTTACCCCGTCTCGGATAGTCAATAACAACACCATAAACCCAACCTATTTCAAAATCGCTGATAAAAACAGGACACACAATGGCACATCCGAAACCCAACTTGCTCTACATCCACTCCGACCAGCACGATCCTTATGTGACGGGCTGTTACGGCGACAAAATCGTTCAAACCCCCAACCTCGACAGCCTCGCGGCAAATGGCGTTGTATTTGAAAACTGCTATTGCCCCTCGCCAATATGCGTACCTTCGCGCATGTCCATGCTATCGGGGCGCTATCCCTTTGAAAACGAAGTGTGGACAAACGGGCACATACTCAACTCGAGCATTCCCACATTTGCCCATGCCATGGGCGCGGGAGGCTACGACCCCGTGCTCGTCGGACGCATGCATTCCAATGGACCGGATCAGCTACACGGATATGCCCAGCGCCTCGTAGGCGATCACGGGCCCAATCATCCCGGTAGCGGCGGCGTCAACCACGGGATGCTCTCGGGCACAGCAGGTCCTGCCCGCGTCAGCCTGACGAAATCGGGCATTGGACAAAGCGCGTATCAGGTACACGACGAAGACGTAACCGCGGCAACAGTCGCATACCTCGACCGTCTGGGCGTAAAAAAACGCGCGGGACAACCTTCAGAGCCTTTCTCTCTAACCGTTGGGTATATGCTCCCCCATCAGCCATTTGTCGCGCGCCGCGCCGACTACGAACGTTACGATGGCCGCGTACCGCCCCCAACTGTCTCTATCCCCTTCTCCGACGACCTGCATCCCCACATCAAACAATGGCGCGAACGCTGCGGCATTACAACTGTCACAGAAGCCGAAATCCACCGCGCACGCACGGCATACTGGGCACTTGTGGATCGCATGGATTACATGATCGGACAGATTCTCACAGCCCTCCGCCAAAACGATTTAATCGACAACACCCTCATCATTTACATGTCAGACCACGGTGAACAAGCTGGCGAACACGGCCTGTGGTGGAAACAAACCTTCTACGAGCATTCCGCCAAAGTACCCGCCATCCTCTCCTGGCCCGGTCACCTGCCCGAAGGCAAGCACTTTGACAACGTCATCTCTTCTATCGACCTCAACGCCACCATGATCGACGCCCTGCAATGTCCCGAACTCCCCCACTCTCGCGGGCGTTCGCTCCTGCCCCTTATGCGCGGCGAAAATACATCCTGGGACAACCTCGCCTTCTCCGAATTTTGTCAGGACAGAGCAGGCGGTGGCGGACCCTTCTCCGCCGAAGGCGTGTACCAGCGCATGATTCGGCAGGACGAATGGAAATTCAATTATTACCACAACCAGCCCTGTCAACTCTTCAATCTGAAAGAAGACCCTAACGAATTGCACGACCGCGCTAACGATTCGTCCTGTCAAAGCCTGATCAAAAATTTCACCGCCCGTATCCTCGACGGCTGGGATCCCGACGCCATCGCATCTCAAATCGCCGCCCGAAACAGAGACTCCCGCATCCTCACGGCCTGGGCACGCCATACCAAACCCGCAGATACGATCCGCTGGGACTTGCGCCCCGAAATGGATTATCTGGAATAGCGGTGCCTATGAAAACCGAACTCACCAGACTCGATTTGGCCTGCTGGGGCGGGTTTATGATGTTTGCCACCAGCGGTGTCGTCACCCCAATATGCCTGCCCGAAATATCCAGAACCCTGTCCATCTCCCTCTCTGAAAGCGGCGGCCTGGAAACCGCGCGAACATGTCTTTTGCTCGTCGTCTTAATCCTGTCCGGTATTCTCGCACGCAAATGGGGCAAAAAACATTTTGTGACCTGGGGGCAATATCTCCTCGCCATCGGCCTTCTCATGATCAGCTATGCCGACAGCTATCCCATGCTCATCCTGTCCCTCATGGTCACCGGCATTGGCGGTGGATTCACCGAAGCCCTCATCAATCCCTTGATCATCGACATTCACCCCAAAGACTCGGGCAAATACCTCAACATCACCAACGCATTTTACCCCGTCGGCGTCTTGGTCTCCGCGCTCCTCTTTGGCGAACTCTTGACCCTCGGATATTCCTGGCGGCTCGTATTTCGCATTGCTGCGGCGGGCGCGCTTTTCATGGGTGTCTTATTCCACCTATCGCGCTTTCCCCTACCCGTAGCAGATCAGCAATCATCCAAACACCTGATTGCACAAATCCTCAAAACGCCCAAATTTTGGCTCTTTGCCATCGCCATATTTTTGGGCGCAGGTATCGAAGCGGCATTCACATTCTGGAGCCGCAGCTATGTGGAAACCTACCTCCAGGACATGCCCCGCGCCGGTGCAATCGCAGTTGTCCTCTTTGCGATCACAATGGCTCTGGGCCGCTTGCTTTCCGCAAAATTGTCCCAGATAATCAGCCTGAAAATCCTGATGCTCGGTTCCGCTATCCTCGGTGTTGTCGTCAGCAGCGGTATCCCCTTCTCCGAAAACCTGATCGGATTTTACATCCTGCTCCTTTTCGCTGGATTTGCAACCGCCTGCTTCTGGCCCACCATACTCGCCGAAGCCGCAGAACACCTGTCCTTTGACACCACCTTGCTCTTTGTCGTACTCGCCTGCTTTGGCATTGCCGGATTTGGCATCATCCCCTGGATCATGGGCGTTATCGGAGACACCGCTGGCCTGAAAGCGGGTTTCTCTGTTATTCCCGGCCTCTTTATCGGTCTGATCATCGTACTCGCCGTCACGAGGCGTTAATCACCTGGCGGCCAAACTGTCTCCTTTGTATATGCCTCTTTCAGATCGCGCCAATACCGTCTGCCTTTGTGAACCAGATTTGTCGGCGCAAACCGCTTGTTCAAACTCTTCTCGTGACTCGACCGCCCCGTATCGGTTCGATATTGCAACGTGAACCGCATCAATTGTGCGAGCAAATCAAAACGCACATCTGCATATTCTGGATCGGCCCAAACATTTTCGATCTCACCCGGATCATTGCGGTGATCGTACAACTCTCCCTCCTCCAATCTCCCGTAAAACACCAGCCGAAAATCGCGCGTGCGAATCGCCGACACCTTGCCCCCGGGATTGCCCCAATCCCACTCACAAAATGCCGCGTCTTTGCCATCTGAATTGCCATTCACAACCGGAACCAGATCGCGCCCATCGCGCCCATCGGGAATGGGAATATCGCAAAGACGACACAGCGTGGGATACCAATCGACCGATTCGACAATAGCATCACATGTCGCGCTCGATGGACCACCCGGATAGCGCAAGACAAAAGGAATGCGGTGAATCGAATCGTAAATCCCAAAATTCTTGTGAAACAACCCGTGATTACCCGCAAAATCCCCGTGATCCGCGCAATACAATACAATCGTATTCTCCAACTCCCCCACCTCGTCCAGATAATCCAGCACCCGCCCAATCTCGGAATCAATCGCTGTAATCAGCGCGTAATAACTCGCCAAACAGCGCTTCAAGCGATTGGGATTTGGATCGGCCAATGGATACCCACACCCATCGGCCAAGCGCTCTTGCATAAACTCGGGCTTGCCGGCAAAGCGACGTTCAAAATAATCAACCGCACTATCGGGCAACACCATCTCATCGGGATCGTACATATCAAAATGCTCTGCCGCAGGCGCAATCGGTGCATGGGGCCTTTGAAAACTCATGTGCAAAAAAAACGGCCGCTCATCGTCTCGCTCCTTCAAAAACGCCAGCGACTCATTGCCCGTATAATGCTCAATCGAATGCTGATATGGCAGTTTGGCCGGCGCACTGCCATCCATTGTATATTCCTGCCCGGGCCTGGCCGAGCCTTCCTCGTAAAAGTCCGACAATCCCAGATCTTCCAGGTACTTAAAATAGTGCGTCTCAGTTGGATTCAAATGCGTCGCATCGCACAAATCCGTATATCGGATACGCTCAAAACCATCTTCATCCCAGCGCCGAACCATGTGCGCCTTGCCAATCACAGCCGTTTGATACCCATATCTCCGAAACTGACACGCCAGCGTATTGGGATTCGCCTCGGGAATCTCCGAATGATCATTACCAAACATCCGATGCGTGTGGCAATACTGCCCGGTCATAAAACAAATCCGCGACGGCGAACAAATCGGATTATTGCAAAAAGCGCGTGTAAACACCACGCCCTCATCCGCAATGCGGTCCATATTGGGAGTCCTGACATTTGGATGCGCGGCAAATCCCGTGCAATTGGCATTGTGCTGATCCGACATCAGCCACAAAACATTGGGTCTTCGCGCCATAAATTACTCCTTTCAAATTGTATGTGTTTGCAGACTGTAAGATAAAACATTAAATTGTCTCTGTTTAATGAGAATAAATCGATCTCTTGCAGAGGAAAAAACCATGTTTTTTGACAACATCGCGCTCGGCGTACCCAGCATTTTGCTCCCAAACCCCGAAATCGACTGTAGCAAATGGGCTGTCATCGCTTGTGACCAGTATGTACACGACATATCGTATTGGGAAGAAGTCAAACGCATTGTGGGAGACACGCCATCAACCCTGGACCTCATATATCCCGAAGTCTATCTCTACGACGACGAACACGAAGAACGCATTACCCGCGTACACAACAACATGAAACGCTTTGTCACCGATGGCATTTTCCGCGACGAAACCCAAGGCTTTTTGCTCGTCGATCGCGTTTTGCCTTCTGGAAAATCGCGCAAAGGACTCGTCGTCACCCTCGACCTCGAGCATTACGACAGCCGCAGCCAGTCCAAAACCCTCATCCGCACAACCGAGGGAACTTATCCCAAAAATCTCGAAGCGCGTTTTGAAGTTCGGGGCAATGCGTCACTCGAATCGCCGCATATTTTAGTACTCATTGACGACCCGAAAAAAGAAATTATCGAACCCCTCTTTGAAGAAGACTATCCTAGGATCGTCGATTTCGAACTCATGATGAACGGAGGACAACTCAAATATCACTTAATCGAAAATAAAAAAGACATTGCGCGCATTGCCCAAAAACTCGTCAAACGCATTGAACCCGATTACATCCAGCAAAAATACGGCGTCGAGAACGAAACACTCCTCTACGCCATGGGCGATGGCAACCACTCATTTGCCGCCGCGCAAAAAGCGTGGGAAAAAACCAAATTAACACTCAATAACAAGTCAGCACGACATCCAGCCAGACATGCCATGGTCGAATTGATCAATCTGCACGACGAGGCGATAGATATAGAGCCTATCCACAGACTGATCACCCGCGTTGATCCAAAAACTACCTGCAACACCCTCGTCACACTGCTCAACACATCGGGCACCCGGGCGCATCTGGAAAAAGTCTCATCCCCCGACGCGCAACATCAGCGCACCGCAGCCCTATCATCTGCATCCACCCATTGCCTTCCCTATCGCGCCGCGGGGGACCTGGGCATACTTGTAATCGAAGAACCATCTCAAAGAACCATACCCGAAACAATGGAAGCCGCGCTCGACCTGTTCACAAGAGAAAATACCGAAGCCGAAGTCGGATTCATCCATGGTGAAGACGTAATCGACGACCTGGGCAACAAACCCGACGCCCTCGGCTTTTACATGCCACCCATTTCAAAGGACAGCGTCTTCGAATCCATTGTCCGCTACGGTGCCTATCCCCGAAAATCCATATCCATTGGACACGCCGACGAAAAACGCTATTACATGGAGTGCCGAAGCCTTGTCCATACTAAACCATAATTTATGACGACCTCAATGGCAATTTCGATATGAGGGGATGTATGACTGATCTATACGACACAATTATTGTTGGCGCAGGACCGGCAGGTGCAACAGCGGCGTTATATGCCCATCGCGCGGGACTCAAGGTCTGTCTGGTAGATAAAGCGCGATTTCCTCGGGATAAAATCTGTGGCGACGCGCTATCGGGCAAAGTCGTGTCAATTTTACACGAACTCGATTTGTTCGACCAGGTCGCGCGATTGCCTGGCGCAACCATTCGTGAAGTCGTATTTGGCAGCCCGAATCACGTGGATGCACGCGTGGATCTGCGACGGTATGATCATCAGGATCAGGCCACGGGCAAAATACTGCCGATGGAAGGATTTGTGATTCGGCGCGAGATACTGGATAATTTTCTCTTTGAAGAAGCAAAAAAAGTTGCGAGCACCTGTTATGAGGGATTTGCCGTTAAAGACCTGATACGAGAAAACGAGCAAATTGTGGGTGTGCGCGGCGTGGTGGATGGCAGAGAACGCGAAATACATGGTCGCGTCGTGCTCGGCTGTGATGGTTTTAATTCAATGGTCGCGCGCAAAGCGGGATTGTACGCCCATGAATCCGTGCACTGGGTCGTAGCAATTCGCTGCTATTACGAAAATGTGGCGGAATTGGGGAATCAAATCGAGTTGCATTTTGTAGATGAAGTCTTGCCGGGCTATTTCTGGATTTTCCCACTGGAAAATGGAACGGCAAATGTCGGCATTGGCATGCGTCACGACGTATTGAAAAAGCGACGTGTGGATTTGAAAGTAGCACTAAACGAAGTAATCAGTCGCTCGCCTTATGCCCATCGATTCAAAAATGCGCGTCCAACAGAAGACCCGGTGGGATGGAATCTACCAGTGGGAAGTACCCGTCGAAAAAGTTATGGGAATGGCGTATTGCTTTTGGGCGATGCCGCGGGATTGATCGACCCCTTTACGGGCGAGGGAATTGGCAATGCACTGTATTCCGCGCGTTTTGCCGTTGATGCAGTGCAAGAAGCCATTGCAGCAGACAATTATTCAGCGGCTTTTTTAAAACGATATGAAGACCGGTTATGGGATGCAATCGGCGATGAATTGGCGACAAGCACGCGAATGCAAAAATTGGGCCAATGGCGTCCCCTCCTCAATTTTACCATCCACAAAGCCGCCCACAACGACAAAGTGCGAGATCTAATCTGCGGCATGATGGCCAATGCCGTCCCCAAAAAACAACTCACCAATCCCCTGTTTTATTTGAAGCTATTGTTTAGTTGAACAAGCTGACCTAACCAAACGCCTTTTGCAAATACGCCAGATCGAGTTCGGGATAAACCGGGAATCGCTCGAGAAGATTGGCGATCCTCTGTTGGGCGTCTTCGAGCACACCATCCTGTACTCTGTATTGGACCTTGCTAAACTGGCCCGCACTTCTGCCCTTCGTGAACCGCAATGGCCGTGCATGGGTGAGCACATTGCCCATGACCGCGCCGATCTCTCGCATCTCTTCTGCCCCCATGCCAAGCGTCGTAAGCGCCGGAGTGCCCACCCTGAGACCACTGGTGTACCATGGACCGTTGGGATCAAAGGGAATGGTATTTCTATTCAGCGTAATCCCGGCATCGCGGAGCAGGGTTTCGGCCTGGCGCCCCGTAAGATTAAAGGGGGTAACGTCGATTCGAAGTAGGTGATTATCAGTACCCCCTGTGAGAACCGCGAGACCCGCGTCTATACATGCCTGTGCGAGCACCTGGGCATTATCGACAATTCTTGCAGCATACGCTTGAAACTCGGGCGTACTCGCTTCCTGAAACGCGACAGCTTTGGCCGCCATCACATGAGGCAGTGGACCGCCGAGCACCATTGGGCAGCCCTTATCGACCTGTTCGGCAAATTCTTCCGTACACAAAACCATACCCCCTCTGGGACCGCGCAGGGTTTTGTGTGTGGTTGTCGAAACGACATGGGCCTGGGCAACCGGATCAAAATCACCCGCAAAAACTTTACCGGCCACCAATCCGGAAAAATGCGCCATATCTACCATAAAAACAGCCCCCACTTCATCGGCGATTTCCCGGAAAATACGGAAATTAATTTTGCGCGGATAAGCACTATAACCCGCTAAAAGAATCAAAGGTTTGACCGCTCTGGCCTGATCTCGGACTTCATCGTAGTCAATCAGGCCAGATTCTTTATTTACGGAGTACTCATGCGCCTCAAACATACGCCCGGACACATTGATGCGATAGCCGTGCGTGAGATGCCCCCCAGATGAAAGATCCAGTCCCAGGAGCTTTTGATTGCCCAATTGTTTGCGAAGCGCGTCCCATGCTTCAGCCGAGAGATCAAACGGCGATTTTTCCCCTATTTTTTCCAGTGCGACATCCTGAACACGCCCCGAAAGAATTGCCCAAAAAGCGACCATATTGGCATCTGCACCCGAATGGGGTTGAACATAAGCGTGATCCGCGCCAAAGAGATCGCACGCCAGTTTTGCAGCCTGGCTTTCGATCGCATCTACATTATCACAACCGGCGTAAAAGCGGTGATCGGGAATTCCCTCGGCGTATTTGTCAGTCAGCAAATTGCCCATAGCCAGTTGCGTGGGCAAAGAACAATAATTCTCGCTCGCAATCATCTTGAGATTCGAACGCTGGTCGGCCAACTCGCCTACGATATTTTTTGCCACATCGGGCGATATAGAGGCGACCTGTTCCAGCGAGGCCAAATAGGCGACAAATCCGGGATTCGGGGTGGGATTTTGAGACAGATAGTTGGCAAGAGGGCTGGACATGGGAATTCTCCTCGTATTTTGCCCGATATAAAAATAGCCCGGGCTGTGTGGATTTTCATAAGCCCAGGCGATCGGCTATCGGATGAAGAGCACTGCGCTTCCCCGTGGTCAATTCCACGTTCATTCGCCAGTCACGCAGACCCTTGTCAAAAATCAATATACAGAATTGCACACCAAAGTCAACGGTTTGTTAGGACGTGAAGAAGCGCCAGCCCCACAAAATGAGGGGATATCCCGCAACAAAAATGACACGCGCAATAACACCCTCTATTGACGTATCGTGAATATGAGGAGATAAAACGATAAAAACAACCGCCCCCGCAACACATATCTTCCCCAAACGTCCGTACTCGTAGGGAATCGGATAAAACCGACGCACGATGAGAAAAAGCAAAACCGTCATCAAAACATGTGCGATAAGCGTACTATAAGCAGCGGCAATAAATCCAATTTTGGGCAAAAGAAAAATATTGATAGCGATATTTACACACGCACCCGTTCCCACAATAAATGGCAAAGACCCCGCGCGACCTTCGGCATATACACCTGCGGTGAGAATGATATAAAGACCGTGAAAGAAAAATGCCAGCCCCACTACAGGCACAACCCGTATGCCTTCGAGATAAGTCGGTGCATTGTCACCGGCAATCAGAACGATAATTTCGCGTGCAAAAGTGGCTAAAATCAAACAGCCAAAAATGCCGAACAGCGTGAAATACGTGGTGACACGCGCACACATCTGCCGCGTGTCTTCTTCCTCGGTTTCATCGAGCACGGCAGGTGCCCAGGCCGAGCGAAACGCTTTAACCACAAAAAAGATGGGCAAACCGAGTTTATAGGTAATACCGTAAATACCCAGATCGTCGAGATCCAGAAAAAATCGAATCAGAAAGCGGTCAGACAGACTGATAATGAGGAAAGAAAAGGCCGAGGGCACAAACGGAAAGCCAAAACGCAGAAGATCGCGCAACGCACGCACATCAAAAGTTGGACGAATCATGCGCAAACCAACGGGAAACATGACAATAAGTGCAAAGAGAGAACTGATGAGATTGGCTTCAAAAACCGCGATTGGCCCGCGTCCGAGAATTGCGATAAAATAAGCGGTAAGACCGAGTTGTAGCGTGTGTTGAATCACCCGCACAATCGCATAGTGAAAGGATCTCTGACGAGCGCGACAAAGCGTAAAAAGGGGTTCTGACAGCGCGTCCAAGAGGACAACAGCGGCAATAAGTTCAAAGATCGCATTGTAATCCGAACTGCCCAAAAGATGATGCGCGAGACTCCCGGCATTGGTCCAGACCAGACTCGACAGAATAATCCCTGTGGCGAACAGTGCCCAAAATGCGGAGCTAAATGCGGCGCGATGTTTGCCGAGATCGGTCTTGCCAGATAATAGGCGGATCAGCGCGGGATTGAGACCGAGAGAATATAGAGCCGCACTAAATCCGATAAATGCAAATGCCAGAGACAAAATGCCATTGTCAGCAGACGTGAGATGTCTGGCATAGATGGGCACGAGCAAAATGGACACTGCGCGACCGAGCAGATCGCCCATGCCATAGACTGCCGTGTGCTGCGCGAGAGATTTGATTCGAGAGAACATAATTCACCGCTCAAAGCATCGACATCGGATCGACATTGATCGCCAGAGTCACACCACGAGATCGGCGTTTATTGGGAGCAAATTGTGTGGCGGCATTGCGGGCGGCGGCATTGAGATGGCTGTGCGAATCAGACTTGAGCAAAACCTGCCAGCGATAGGTGCCCTGGATGCGTGCGAGAGGAGCCTGTACAGGACCCAGAATTTCGACATCGGGAGGTGTTTGTTCGCGCAAGGCCTGTGCGATTATGCCAGCTGCGCGCGCGACTTCGTGTTCATCTTTGCCTTTAAAAAGCAACAGCACCACGCGTCCAAAGGGCGGATACCCCAGACTCTGACGCGCACTGAGTTCGCGCTGTGCAAAAGTTTCAAAATCGTGGCCCTGCGCGCATTGCACGGCTTCGCCATCGGGCATATAAGTTTGAATAACGACTTCCCCTGGAATCTCGCCTCGTCCAGCGCGCCCACTGACCTGAGTCAGCAATTGGAATGTGCGTTCGCTGGCGCGAAAATCCGGCAAATGGATACTCGTATCCGCAGAAATAACACCGACGAGTGTCACGCCGGGAAAATCGAGGCCTTTGGCGATCATCTGCGTACCGAGCAAAATATCGGCCTCGCCTCGGGAAAAGCGACTGAGTATGCGGTCATGCGCGCCCTTGCGGCGCGTGGTATCCACATCCATTCGCAAAACGCGCACACCGGGAAATTGCGCTTCGAGGGTCTCTTCAACGCGCTGTGTCCCCACGCCCAGCAAATGAAAATTGCTGCTGTTACACGACGGACACGCCGAGGGGGATGGCTCAATATAACCGCAATAATGACAGAGCATCAGGCGTCGGGTCGCGTGATAAGTCAGGGTAACCTGACAGTGATCGCACTGAATACTTTGCCCACAGTCGGCGCATTGAACCGCAGGCGCGTACCCGCGCCGGTTTTGAAGCAAAATGGTGCGTTCGCCCTTTTCAATGCGTTCGCGAACCTTCTCGCGCAGCGGACGAGAAAACAAACTGCCGCCTTCGCGTCGCATATCCACGAGTGTGACAGTGGGCAATGGGCGATTATCGATGCGCGCTGGCAGTATGAGAGCGTTGAATTTTTGCGTTTGTGTATTGTGATGCGACTCGAGAGAAGGGGTTGCCGATCCCAGCACAATGGGCAGATTTTGCAGATGAGCGCGCATCACAGCGACATCCCGCGCGTTGTAGCGGGGTGCGGGATCGTCTTGTTTGTACGAACCATCGTGTTCTTCGTCAATGATGATAAGACCCAGATTTTTGACAGGTGCAAAAATAGCTGAGCGCGCACCAATAACAACAGCGCGTTTTCCCCTGCGAACCTCGCGCCAGGCATCGTAGCGTTCTCCAGGGGACAATGCACTGTGTAACACCGCGACGCGATCGCCAAAATGGACGCGAAAGCGGCGAACGGTTTGCGGCGTCAAGGTGATTTCCGGCACCAGAACAATCGCGCCTTTTCCCGATGCGAGCGCATGTGCAACCGCCCGAATATAAACCAGTGTTTTGCCGCTACCCGTCACCCCGCGCAAAAGGTGAACCCGAAAGGCGTTTTCATCAATACTTTGTCCAATCGCCTTGATGGCCCCCGCTTGATGGGGCGTAAGCGTTACATCCTCAGGCGGGGGAAGATCGACATCGGCATAAGGATCGCGCACCACTTCGCGGTCAATAAAACATATCAAATTGCGCTTGACCATTTCTCTCAGTACACCCGACGAAATCCCTTCTTCGGATAGTTGTGCGGTCAACAGAGGGCGATTTGCCGAACGCAGAAGGCGAATACACTGCGCCTGGCGGGGAGCGCGTTTTTCAAGTGTGGGCAATTCCAGGTCAAACCAGCGCGGGTCATCGGGCACAAGTGCCACTGCGCGCTGGGTTTTGGTTTTTACTTTTGGTGCTGACATCTTTTGAAACGCGACCAGAACGCCCCGCCTCAAAAGGCCGTATATCGCGGGCTGTACGCCCTGTTTTCCAAGTCGTTTTTGAAGTTGGCGCATCGAGGCCGAACCGAGTTCACCTAAAGCCGCGACAACCTCGCGCTGGCGAGGAGAAAGCAGGCGACTGGTCGCATCGTCAAAGTTTTTTTCCAGGGCAAAATGCTGCCCACTATCCAGATGAATACCCGAGGGGAGAGCCGCAGAAAGGACTTCCGAGAGACTGCACAGATAATACCAGGCCATCCACCTGCACAATTCGAGCATCGGCGGTGTCACAAGCGGATGTGAATCCAGGACCTGGGCAATGGTCTTGACGCGATGGGCGGGCAGATCGCACGTTTCGCAAAAGCCGACGACAATGCCCGTGACCCAGCGTTCTCCAAAAGGCATGAGAACGCGGTAGCCCGTTTGCAGATCGTCCTGGAGATCGTCGGGAATGCGATAGGTAAATGTGTCGAGCGATGTGCCCAGGGGAACGATTTGTGCGAAAGGATACGCCATAGAAACTATTGGCCTGTCTGCGGGACAGAGGGCGTGTCGCCGAGTTCTTCAACTTTGATGAGGGTGCGGTAAATAGTCAATCGAAGGCCGCGATCTGGTGGGCTGGCAAATTCGAGAGGCTGGTTCTGCAGTGAAAGCGAAATCGCGTTGGCACGCTGTATCACTACTTGAAAGCGGTCATGTGCCAGCCAGCGTTGCTGCTGCCCCACAGGAAGCACACCGGCAAAAACCCCGCGGTCATCGGCAGTAATGGATAGATGTGCGGTTTCTCTTGCAACGCCGAAAAGGGTCATGATTTCTCCTTCGGCAATGACGCCGGGAATAGGCAAATTATATGTGCTGAGCACAGCGGGTGCTGGTTGAGAGGCTGGCGTCTCCGCCACAATATCCGATGGCATCATCTGATTTTCCGATAGGGATGGCGTAACGGACTCAGTGCTATCTCGCAGTTGCATCTCCTGTCCAGATTTCGCGCTATCAGACGGCATATCCTCTTCGGAAATGCTTATTTGTTCGGTTGAGATAACCGATTCCGTGCTATCTGGTATTGGGAGAGGTGATGTGGTTGTATCGAGGGGGGCTGTGAGCGGTGTTTCCTCACGCGAGTTGAGAATGATGATCACCACTGCAATCACCGCGAATGCGAGTAATGAGATAAATATTGCGCTGCGGTTTATCCCGCGTTCTGGAGGGGGCGGTGCTGTGACCCGCTCACGCGGCAGGGCTACGCTTCTTTCAAAGCGGGAAAGGATGTCCCGAATATTGAGGTTGAGTGCTTGTGCATAAGTTTTGAGAAACAAACGCGCATAAGCTACGGGCAATAAATCGAATTGGCCCGCTTCGAGTACTTTGATAAACTCGGGATTGATCCGCGTGTGTTCGTAAATGTCGTCGATACTCAGACCCAGATTTTCGCGCTGCGTTTTGAGTATCTCAGCGATTTCTTGTTTTTGATCTGACATAGATATCTGTATTTCCCGTTGTTAGATCTATTTCAGGTATGATCGCCCAAAGCGATTGCCCGACCAGACGGTGATAAAGGCTCCAAAAACACGCAAGCGGCAAGCCCACCACATTGTAGAAGCAACCGGATATAGATTGAATAAATGCAGATGCACGCCCCTGAGCGCCATAAGCGCCGGCTTTGTCCATAGAATCCCCAGTGGCGACATAGCGCGCGATATCCTCCGATGAGAGTACGCGCATCGTGACGTGGGTGGTGGCAACATCTGTGAGGGTCTGTCCGGTTTCTGTATCTGTGAGAGCCAGCCCTGTATAGACCTGATGGGTTTTTCCCGAAAGTCGCGCCAGCATTTCTTCGGCGTGTTTGGCGTCATTCGGTTTACCGAAAATCGCATCTTCAAATACCACAACTGTATCGGCCCCCAAAACGAGCGCGTGGTCAAAACGATGGGCAACAGCCCGTGTTTTGCGCTGCGCGATTTCCCGCACGTATTCGGCAGGTGGCAAGATGGTATCCAGATCCTCATTGGCATTGCTCGGCGCGATCTCAAACGGAATATCCAACAAGCGCAACAAACTCGCACGCCTGGGTGAGGCAGAAGCGAGGATCAGTTTCTTCATATCTCTGAGTCAATCATCAATGTAACGGGGCCAGTGTTGTGAATTTCGACCTGCATATACGCGCCAAAAACGCCGGATTCAGTGTGAATGCCAAAGGTGCGAAGACGCTGGACAAATTGCTCGTACATGGATTTGGCGATATCTGGTGGAGCAGCCCGATTAAAACTCGGGCGGCGACCTTTGCGGGTATCGGCGTGCAGGGTAAATTGTGAAACCACCAGTGCCTGCCCACCTGTATCGAGCAAGGATCTGTTCATTTTGCCCTGATCGTCTTCAAAAATTCTCAAATTTACACATTTCTCGGCAACATATTCCATATCTGGAAGGCCATCGGTATCGCTAATACCCAGCAGAATCAAAAGACCGCGATCAATTTGTCCAACAATTTGTTCTTCAACGCGAACCGTTGCCCCGCATACCCGCTGAATCAATGCCCGCACGCTACCCTCCATTGCTAAAAATGTCTGTATCATTTATAACTTATTTGTAGGATGTGTGCAAGGTGAAAGATAGGAGAGTCAGGGGCTGAGAACTGGTTTTCCCAGCCTCTAACAAGAACAAAATGAGCCAAACGGCTTGTATTTTATAAGAGATATTCGTATTTTCGGACAGGATTCTCGACGAAAATGGTAGTTCACGGGATCACCTGGTCCATCCCGATTCTGCCCTCAGGACTACAGATGATCTCCAGCAGCCTGTACTGAAAAGAGAAAAGAGATGAATCGCGGAAAAAGCTTACTCCTGGCCAGTGCCATCCTTCTCATATCCACGATTGTTGCCTACCTTATGATCTGGCTTAAGCCCGAGCCGGAAATCCGGCCTCTTACTTCCCAGGCACCTTTCGCAGTCACGGCTCTCGCGGTGGTCGGCACCGGTGCAATTCCAGTGTACGGATCCGGGACGGTTCGGCCTGTCGCAAAAATAGATGTCGCTGCCGAAATCAATGGTAAGGTTGTTTGGGTGGATCCGGCCTTTCAGAGTGGCGGACGAGTCCGAAAAGGGCAAATTCTCTTTCGCATTGCCGATGCCGACTACCAAAACAAAGTGCAGCAAGCGCGCGCCAATGTGGCCGCGCAGCATGTCGCACTCCTCCGGGCGAATGAAGAAGCCCAGATCGCACGCTCTGAGTACGCGCAATTCAGACGTGACCAAACGGATATAGCCGGGGGCAATCCCCTTGCGCTGTGGGAGCCTCAGCTCGAGGCAGCCCGAGCCGCGGTGACCAGAGATAGTGCTGTGCTCGCCGATGCCGAGTTGGCTTTGGCACGCACAAAAGTCCGCGCGCCTTTCAAAGGCGTCGTGCAGGCAGAATCGATAGATATAGGGCAGTTCGTGGTGGCTGGCCAGAGTGTGGGGCGACTTTACGCGACCGACGCAGTAGAGGTGGTAGTTCCCCTCTCCGATGCCAACGCGGTTCTCATCCCCGGCCTATGGGAGCTAAAAGCGGGCGACGGAGACAGGCGGGTTGTGGCTCGTGTCATCGCTGAATACGGCGATGGAAGCTATGCCTGGGATGGCTATGTAGATCGGGCGGAGGCATCCCTGGACGAACAGACGCGCACCATCAACGTCATCGTACGCGTCCCGAATCCTTTTACAAGCGGCACCCGAGTCGAAGGGGCAGGCGCAGATCCTGGCCCGCCCCTTCTCGTGGGCAAATTCGCAGAAGTGCGAATTGAGGGAATCATCCCAGACCAGTACTTCATCCTGCGGCGATCAGCACTCAGACCGGGCAACGAGGTCTGGGCAGTGCGCGATGACACACTATTGACCATCGTCCCGGTGCGCGTCCTTCAGCGTTCCGATGATAAGGTGTTCATAACCGGCACGCTGAAAGCCGGTCAAGCGGTCGTCATAGGCGGGATAAAGGTCGCAACCGAAGGCAGGGTGGTGCGGATCGGAGGTGATCCATGAACCGGGAAGAAGGTTCCGCACGGGAACAGCGTGGTCCCATAGCTTATATGGCTGGTAACAGTATAGCCGCCAATCTACTGATGTGGGCCATTATCGCCGCCGGGCTGGTGTCGCTGACCGGACTCGACCGGGAAGCGTGGCCGACCACCCCTTTCTACCATATCGAAGTGTCGATGGCCTATCCCGGCGCCACACCGGAGGAGATCGAGGAGTCGATCGTCGTCAAGATCGAAGACCAGGTCAGCGGGTTGGATGACGTGAAGGCGGTCAAGTCCGTATCGGCCCCGGGTATGGCATCCGTACGGATTCAAATGGATTTCGGTACGGACATGGTCCAGGCGCTGAACGATATCGAGTCTGCGGTCAATCGCATACAGTCTTTCCCGGCCGGTGCCGATCGTCCCAGTTTCAGGGAGATGACCAACCGCATGAGCATGATGCGGCTCATTGTATATGGCGATGTACCTGAGCGCTCGCTGAAAGAATTGGCGTACCAGATCGAAGATGAACTCACAACACTCCCCTCCGTGTCCCAGGTCGAAGTCAGTGGTATTCGGAAATACGAGATTTCTATCGAGGTACCGCTTCATCGGCTAAGAGCACTTGGACTCACACTCACCGACATAGCCAACACCATTCGTCGCAGTTCCCTGGACTTATCTGCCGGCAGTATCAATACCCGGGAATCCCAGGTGCGGGTCCGCACCCTCGGCCAGAACTACGACCAACAGGACTTCGAGGAGATCGTCCTTCTCAGCGGTCGTGACGGCACGGTCCTGCGCCTTGGAGATATCGCCGAGGTCTGCGACGGTTTTCAGGAAGCCGACCTGATCATCCGGCATCAGAACCATCCCGCTGTATTCGTGGAGATCTACCGCGCCGATGGTGAGCAAGTGATGGATGTCGCCACGACCGTCCGACAGCACCTGGCAAACGAAGTGATCCCTTCCCTACCCGACGGTGTGGGCGTCACCATGTGGAATGACGAATCCCAGGTCTATGAGGAACGCGCCGATCTTCTCCTCAAGAACGGGATCCTGGGCCTGTTGCTGGTGCTGATCGCCCTCAGCCTGTTTCTCGAAATCCGGCTCGCGCTTTGGGTCGTCGTGGGCCTCGCCGTTTCGGGAATCGGCGCCCTCGCCATCATGATGGCATTCGACGTGGCGATCAACACCATCAGCCTGTTCTCCTTTGTCCT
>JAPOXY010000159.1 GCA_026706845.1 Gemmatimonadota bacterium | reverse complement strand
CCTACGCTCGGTTCCTCACCCAGCCCCAGATCGATCTGGCAGACAGGATCGCCGACCTCGCGCCGGAAGACCTGAACCGGGTCTTCTTTGTTTCCGGAGGGTCCGAAGCCACAGAGTCGGCCATGAAAATCGCCCGTAAGTACCACATCGCAACCGGCAATCCCGGAAAGTACAGGGTCATCTCCCGGTGGCAGGCCTGGCACGGAAATACGGTTGGTGCCCTCTCCATGTCCGGGCGGTCGCCCTGGCGCGAGGACTATATTCCCTACCTGCTGAACTTCCCCCATATCCCGCCGCCCTATCCCTACCGGTGCGCCTACTGTAAGGACCACTCGGAATGCCAACTCCACTGCGCAGAGGAACTGGAACGGGTCATCAAACAGGAGGGGAGCGAGTCGATCTCCGCCTTTATCGCCGAACCGATCCTCGGCACCTCCGCCGCTGGCGTGACCCCTCCTCGGGACTACTACCCTCTCATTCGAGAGATCTGTGACCGACACAATATCCTGATGATCGTCGATGAGGTCGTCACCGGCTTTGGCAGAACAGGCCGCAACTTCGGCATCGAACACTGGGACGTAGTACCCGATATTATGGCGACCGGAAAAGGACTGAGTAGCGGATATACGCCCATAGCCGCAACCGTCGTCCACGAAAAGATCTACAACGCCATCTACAGGGAATCCGTCTCTTTTGTACACGGGCACACCTATGGCGGAAACGCCCTTTCCTGCGCCACAGCCCTGGCCGTGCAAAACTATATCCAGACGCATGATCTGGTATCGAACTGCGCCCGGATGGGCGACCTGATGCTGGAAAAACTCATGCCCCTGCAGGACCTGCCGATCGTAGGGGGCATACGCGGGAAAGGCCTGCTGACCGGCATCGAATTCGTGGCCGACAAATCCACGCGTGCCCCCTTCGATCTCTCAAAAGGGGTAACCGCAAAGATCGTGGATCTGGCCTTCGAAAAAGGGGTACTGGTCATGCCCGGAGCCCCTGGTCTGATTGACGGTGTCGAAGGCGACCATATCGCCATCAGCCCCCCTTTCACCATCACTGAATCGGAAGTACAGCACGTTGTCGATGTGATACAGGAAACCATTGTGGAGGTCTCGACACAGCTGAGTAAGTAAAATTCTCGGCACGGAGAGGGAACATGACAGAAATAGCCCATCGGATCCTCTATGTGAGCGATCCATCCACCATCGCACGCACTGTATTGCCCGACCCGGTAAGAGAAGCAGACCTGCGCAAATGGGTGGACATGGTCGCGGACAGCGGAATAGATATATTCAATCAAGAGATATTCTCCCAAGGATGGACGGCCTACTGGCAATCCGAACACTATGAATACGACCAGCGCCCTCAGCACCAGCGATTCAGACCATTGATCGAAGCGGGCACACAGCCCCTGGACATCCTCATCGACCAATCGCACCGGCGCAGCATGCAATTTATCGCTGGCTTCCGCATGAACGACGGCCACGCCGCGCACAACCGCAAACAGGGCGTCGGCATTGCCGAATATATTGAATCCAACCCACATCTGCGATTGCACGACCCGCGCCCCGGACAGAACTATCAGGAACCAGAAGCACTCGACTTCACACATCGGGAAGTTCGAGAATTCACTTGTGGCGTCATAGAAGAAGTCGCCTATGGATTTGACATTGACGGCATAGAACTGTGCTTTCGAGACACGGCCTACTTCCCCCCACACCACGCTGCCGAACGCGCACACCTCCTGACAGACCTCATACAAAAGATCCACACGCGACTGAATGAACGCGGCAAAGAAACCGGTAAAAAACTCATGCTTGGCGCGCGCATATACGCAACGCCGGCAGAATGCGCGAGCCAGGGCCTGGACATTTACAATTGGATACGGAATGGATTGCTCGACTACATCAGCCCGCAAGACACGATGTATGCCGACCACAATTTGCCCTACTCAGAATGGGCGGCACTAACCCGGGAAACAGCGTGCCTACTCTACCCCGGCCTGCTACCGTGGAACAGCTACCGCGCGCGCTACCGCCTCGGACGCATCCCCTTAAGCCACGCCACCTGCCGCGCACTCGCGCACACCATGTACGGCGCCGGTGCAAATGGCATATCGATCTACAACCATTTTGTGCCCTCCGTGTGGCAGCCGCCTTTTTACCCCCAGGGCATGCAGGTCTTCCACCAGTTCCGCGACCCCGAACGCGTCGCGCGCGGCGAACGGCACTACATCTTCGATCCCACCTGGGATGGATTCAGCGGTTTTGGAGCCAATGGCAGACGCAGCACAGGCGTAATCAACGCACAACTACTTCGACTACCGCGCAGCGAACAGCACCCCACGGGTGAATTTCGCTTTCAACTCTATGAAAACCTGCAACACGCGCACTGCGCGACCCTCCTCTTTCGGGGATTTGGCCTGACCGCGGACGATGAATTAGACGTACGCCTCAACGGCCATACCATCCCCGACGAAGCCATCGGACGCACCGCATCCTCTGATCGCGTCACAACCGTAGATTCGACACGGGAAAAAGACGGCAGAAACATACCCTGTACCGCGCAGGGCGGGCGGATCGAATTTCGCGCACTCGAGGAAAAACCCGTCTTTTCCACGCGCTGGTTTGTCCTCTCAGACCCGCTCGTCAAACGCGGCGACAACTACCTGTCCATCGCACTCACCAAAAGCGACCCCAAAGCCACATCTCCCACAATTGTAATCGACGAAGTAGAGATATTCGTCGAACCGAAATAAAAAAACAGGCCATCAGCCGCATGCATAACGGTTGATGGCCTGACATCGTATCACAGGTAAGGGGTTTTATCGATAATTGTCCTGGTAGGGATTTGCCCCATGTAACGCGCTGTAAAGCGGCTGCCAATCCCAGCCCGGGCCCACATCCCTTGTGGTTAGAGGACGATTCAGATCCAACTTATCTCCCAGATCCCTGAGGTCCATAAGCTTGTAAAGAGGATGTCCTTTATCGATAATTTTATCTTTTTGCTTGTGGATAACCGCATTGGGATCAATGGGAAGCTTGTTATAGTCTGGCACTCTAAAGGTTTGAGGAATCTCTATGGGCGTGATGAGTAAGCCGTTGTGGTCTCGGCTGATGGCCTGTTGAGTGAAGGTGAGTCCTCGCAGGTTTTGGGTTATTTGTCTTGAATTTTCTTCGTCGCCGTTGGAGGTATCGTGTTCATAAATTTCTGTCACGGGACTTGAGATGACATTGGAGATGAATGTATTTTTTTCCCAGACGCCATAGTGAATGAGTGAAAAGGGTTTTGGGGGTTTAGAGGTGACAGCTTCTCGATGGTAAAAGAGATTGCCTATGAAGCCGTTGTTAATGGGGAGGGTGAACTTGTATAGCTCTTCCGGAGGTGTGGCCTGGGTATAAGTGCCTAGTTGAACTTTCTTTTGTGCCTCGCTGAGCTGTTCGGTAGCCCAGGCCCTTCGAGATTTTTTCCCCATAAAGTTTACAAAAGGCACATCGGCTGGTGCATCAAGCGTGTTATAAGCGACACACCAATCGGTTGTGGCTTTGTGCCCGCCTTGGGGAGGGCCATTGTGCCCGCCTTGGGGACCTGCTATGCCTTCACCCATTCGAAGTACAGCGATGTAAGGTTTATTGCCTTCAGGTGTGTTTCTTCCGTTGACGCGAAAATAGTTACCGACCAGGATGTGGTTCCTATCCCAACCGATGATGGCCATTGCCGCGCGTTGTAAAAAATAACTGTGAACAATGTAAGCATAGCCTCCCATTCGCAAACTGAGGTATTTGTGACAGTCTTCCATCGTGTTGTTGAGCCAGAGAAACCCCCCCATTTTGCCGACAAAGTGTTCTGGATCGCCTTCCCGGTTGCCTGCGATCAGGTTTGCATCAAAGATACTCTCAGAATCCCGATTACCAGTGCGACCGAGTCTCAAAAAGCTATTCTCTATATTTTGAAAAAAGTTGTGGTCAACCCGCACGCTGATGGGGTTGTTTGTGCCTTGCCTCTGTTCTAACCCTCCGTCGCCATCACCGGAGCCGACCTGGGTGTTATCGAGTTGAAGATAAGCCTTGCCAATGAAAGCACAATGGTCAATTCGAAGAAACCGGGCTACTTTGTCATTGGCTCTGAGGGAAGTGCCGATAAGGACGGCTCTAATACCTGTCTCCTGGGTGCGGCGGGGGTAAAAAACACACTCTGTGAGGCGGTTGTGATCCCCTCTAATGGTAAGCGGCGTTTTAAACTGGGTTCTGCCTATTCTGGTATTTGAACTGATATCGCGAAAGATAAACCCATGAAACACATTGTGATCGCCTGAGATATCAAAAACAGTGTTCCCCGTAATCGTGACCTCACCGGGATTGATCGCTCGCATTTCAAAGGTATCGTATCTGCTGACACCTGTTTTTGAAAACGCAATGCGCCCTAAATCTGTGTAAGTACCATCTGAAAAAGCAATGGTCGCAGGACCCGATACATCCTCTATGACGCTGGCGATATCCTCGGTAGTGGGAGAAACCGTAACGGTCTGCTTTTTGTAAATTGACACTGTCGTTGAGCCTATTTT
>JAPOXY010000158.1 GCA_026706845.1 Gemmatimonadota bacterium | reverse complement strand
AAATGTTATGACTGGCATCATAAGTAAAGTGCAGTTTCTCAATACTTTAAACTGCCATTTTTTGACCGCGACGCCAAAATTTGACCGGTCCATATTCCCTCCTCCAGGGTTCATTTGTTTTTTTACAACGCACGATCACTTTTCAATTTACGCAATTCGCGTGCCTCCTGCAATACTTAACTCAGGTTGTCAAATCTTTCATCGCGTGCTATTTTGAAGTATTCCAAAAAATAATACCTGAGAAAGGAGTGTGTATGCAATATCGAGTTCTCGTCGATGTCGATCTTCCAGATGAAATTCCCGAGATGATGAATAACCGCTGCGAACTGCACATTTTGGCGCACGGCAATGTTTCAGATGATAAATTCGCGTCTGCACAGGGGCTGCTCACTTATGGACACCCGATTATCGGTGGTGATTTTATGGATCGCATGCCCCATTTGAAGGTTATCAGCAATTTTGGTGTTGGCGTAGATCACATTGATCTCTCAGCAGCCAAACAGCGCGGGATTCCAGTGGGCAATACACCCAATATGCTCGATGGCGCGACAGCTGATATGACTTTTGCAATGCTCATGGCCGCCGCCCGCAATATCGTTATTGGTGACCGTTTTGCCCGCAGTGCGGCTTTTACGCACTACGATCCACGCATTTTGATTGGTCACGAAATTCACGGTACAACACTGGGTATTATTGGTATGGGCAATATCGGCCGGCAGGTTGCGCGACGGGCGAGGGGATTTGACATGAATGTGCTCTATCACAACCGAAAGCCCGATCCCAAAGCCGAGGTCGAGTTGGGTGCGACTTATGTCTCTCTCAACGATTTGCTCGAACAATCGGATTTTGTCACTTTGAATGTGCCGCTGACTGAGGAAACGCGAAATATGATTGGTCGCGATCAGCTCAGGCGAATGAAAAGAACCGCCATACTGGTCAATCTGGCGCGCGGTGGTGTTATCGATCACGATGTACTCGTAGAAGCTCTTGAGAATAATTGGATCGCAGTTGCCGCACTCGATGTGACTGAACCCGAACCCCTTCCACGCGATCATCCCCTCCTGTCCATGGACAATGTGGTTATCGTTCCCCACCTGGGCAGTGCTACACGCCAGACGCGCATGGCAATGGCACAGCGCACAGTAGATAATCTTATAGCTGGACTCACGGATCAGCCATTGATCACTTATGTGGTATAAGATAGGTGCTAAGCGCATTCAGCGCTCATTTTATCGCATCGTCGTCTCAGTCGTTTGAGTTGATTTGAGAATCTGTGATCTCCCGCGAGATTGAATGATTCGTGGGGGTCCTTGCGAAGGTTGTAAAGTTCCTCATGGACGGGCTGTTGCTCGTAGTAGCGAATGTATTTCCAGCGTTTTGTGCGTATGCCTTCGCTCTTGGGGATGTCGGTGCGGTGGAACCGGTGTTCGCAGAAGAACGCTTTTCGCCAGTCAATTTTCTCGTCGTGCAACAATGGGACAAGGGATTTGCCCTGCATTTTGTCCGAAGCGTCCAGACTCGCCAGTTCGAGGATCGTTGGCGCGATATCGATGTTTAGTGCTAATTCTTCGCGGATGAGACCCCGGTTGCCCTCGGCATCCCTCGGATCGAAGACAATAAGGGGAATGCGGATCGACTGTTCGTTCAACTGCCAGCAGTCGCTGAGTCCGCGGTCTCCATAGTACATCCCGTGGTCAGATGCGAAGATTACGACTGTGTTGTTGGATAATGACAGTTGATCCATGGTCCCGAGAATCCTGCCTATGTTCCGATCGACACCGCTCACCATTCGGTACAGCCCTCGCATGTTTCTCTGGTAGTCCTCAGATGTCGCATAGCGTTTTTGCCATCGCACGCGACTTTCCGTTTCGCGCAAAAATTTTGGCATTTGCCAGAAGAAGTTGGGATGGGCGTTTAATGGTTCCGGTATCTGCGTCTCTGTGTAGAGGTGATCTTCAGTAGCGGGCCAGATGTAGTATCGCGGGTCATTGTCCTGTGCGTGCGGCGCATTGAAACTGACGGAGAGACAAAATGGCTGGCCGGGATGATCTGATTGATGCGTGCGCAGGAAGTCGATTGTTTTGTCCCCGGTGATGTCGGTCAGGTGGCGCACACTGCCATCGGGCTGTCTGATTTCATACCCTTCTTCGGTCCAGTGTTCGTAGTTGTCGAATACGTCAAACATCTTTCCCACTGCATCCTCGTCCTGCAGAGCGGGGACGACTCCGTTGGTGGCTATGCCGAATTTGCCGATTAGCCCCGTGCGATAACCCGCCATTTTAAGAGTAGCAGGGTAGGAGATGTCTGTATATGCGCTTTGAAGGGGTGGTGTGAGGAAGGTGAATCGGTGGCGTTTTTCATAGACGCCGGTGAGATAGCTGGCCCGGCTTGCAGCACAGATTGGACTTGTGCAGAATGCGTTTTCGAACCGCACACCGTTTGCGGCAAGCTGATTGATGTTTGGGGTTTTGATGATTGGATTGCCAGCGCAACCGAGCAGGTCATTGCGCTGGTTATCGGTCAGGAGAAAGAGGATGTTCGGAGGAGGTGCTTTCACATCTCACCCAATTCAATGCGTTGACCGGTATCATTTGACCTGTACGCCGCTTCAATGATTCTGGCGACTTTTAAGGCATCTTCTCCAGAGGTTGGGGCCGTACCTTTACCCGCAGTAGATCGAATAAAGTCATCCAAAAAAGCGATCCCATAAGCTCCGCCATAAGCATCGACTTCGGGTAGCGTGTAATCAAAGGTTCGCTGAGATGCCGTGTGCCAGCCTTCTGCAACGCTTTCGAGATACAATTCTGATGGGCCACCTGAAGGCGTCCAGAACACGCGGCCCTCGTGACCGCGAAATCCCATATACGTATCGTAATTCGGCCCCATATAACCCGCGCCACTTATTGATAGTTGATAACCGGCCTGCATACTACCCAGCGCGCCATTGGAAAACCGAAAGGATAGAGACGCTACATCTTCAACATCGATGTCTTCGCCGCTGAGTGTATCGACAACTGCAGAAACGGAGACGATGTCGGCGTCCATGACATAGCACAGCAGGTCGATATAATGACACCCCAACCACGATAAGATGCCGCCGCCAGAGATCGACCGATCAAATAGCCAGTGTTTGGGATCGCGAAATTTTACCTGTGATGTGACCATCCGAGATTCACAAGATGTCACGTGACCTATTGCACCACCTTGCACGAGTCTTCGCGCTTCACAAGCGGTGGGATGATAGCGGTTCTGATACATAACGCCCAGTTGGACACCTGCTTTTGCCGCGCCATCTACGACCTGAGAAACAGTTGCAACCGAAGCACCGATGGGTTTTTCGCTGATGACGTGAATACCTTGCTCGAACAAGCGCAGACAAAGGTCTGGGTTCTGGTCGTTTTGGGCGCAGGCCACACCAAAGGCTATATTTTCAGAGCCTAAAAGCACGCTGAGATCGGAATAAGTACCTGCGACTTTGTCTGTTAAATTAAAGCTGTTCAGAGCCGAGGGGTCGGCGTCGTACAGAACAATCTCATCTACCAGTGAAGAAGCCTGCAGGGTTTTGAAATGGGCTTCTGAATGGGGATGTGTCAGGCCAAATAAGCCAGCGCGAACGGGTTGCATTAGATTATCCTCAAGATAGGGCTATAGATACGGCAGTACTTCGCGCTTGAGCGCGTTGAGATATGTCCATTCTTCGCCGGGATCCTGGAAGATCAATGTATAATATCCCGAGAAATTGGCTTTGCGCGTCAGGTCCAGACAGGCCAGGAATTGGTCCCGCAACATGATCCCATCTTCGTAATCCGCTTTGGTGTGGATCGTATCTGCAAATGGCAACACCTCTGCGAGGTCGCCCAGCCTGTGTACCCCTTTGAAGTTGCCAAAATCGGTACACAGTCCGATTTTCCCATCGCATCTGTCCAAAATATCCAGTAGGGGGGCGGCGCGCTGGGTCAATCGCTTGAAGTTCTCGGTCATGATACGTACGCCACAATCGCGCGCATAGTCCGACAATTGCAGGAGATTTTGCGCGCTCAGTGCGATGGCTTCCGCGCCTGGCTCTGCTTCGCCGGCAATTACGCGCACATTCGCTGCGCCACAGGTGGATGCGACGTCAATCCATCTCCGAATTTCCGCCAGGTCCTTTTCTCTCTGTGCTGTATCGGGATGTGTTATATCCCAGGCGTCGATCAAGATGCTGTAAAGCGATACGCCGTGTCTGTCCAGTTCTGCGCGCAGATCTGCGATAAATGCATCATCTGTTGTAGGGAAGTGAAAATGGCAGATTTCCAGATGCCCAATGCCATGCGATGCCACTTCGCGGGGGACATCGAGTAGCTGTATGCGTCCCTCATCAGGGTTTCGGTTCACAAAGCCATCGGATGTGCGGTCGTGCCACGCTTTTCCCAAAGCGCGGTGTAAACTCCAGGTGGAAATAGATAGTTCTGGCATATTACAACCTCCAGTTTACGTTTTGCAGCCCACTTTTTCTGATAGGTGGCAGATCGCCTGTGCGGCTTGGTCAACATCGGATTTGGAGATGCCGATGTGTGGGATCAATCTTATCAGGTGTGTGCCGATGACGCTTACGCGGATGCCGTATTCAGCGAGCAATCGGTCGCCAAAATCGTGACCGGAAATGCCCAATTGAGTCACGTCAAAGCGCACCATATTGGTTTCTACACCTTCGACATCGATTCCGATGCCGGGAGCTTTTGCAATACCTTTTGCCAGGTGTTTTGCATTGGCGTGATCTTCTGCCATGCGTTCGACGTTGTGTTCTAACGCGTAAATACCAGCAGCGGCAATGATGCCAGCCTGCCGCATGGCGCCTCCGATACGCTGTTTCCACTGCCAGGCATTGAGAATAAAATCTGAAGGTCCCGCCAGCACAGCCCCCACAGGCGCGCCCAGGCCCTTGCTCAGATCGATCCACAGGGTATCAAAAGACTCGGCGTACGCTTTTGGTGCAATGCCAGTTGCAACTGTTGCATTTAGCAGTCGTGCGCCATCCATGTGCGTTAAAGCGCCTTTTTCGTGCGCCATATCGCACACTGCGCGTATGTGTTCGAGGGGCCATATACGTCCTCCCGGCATATTTGTGGTCTGTTCGGCACAGACGAGGCGGAAGGGCGGTCTGTATCGCGTTGACGGCACCATAACCTCTGCCATTTGCTCGGGTGTAAACATGCCGTTTTTCCCATCAATGGGATACAGTGTTGCGCGAGCGAGCACCGCTGCGCCGCCAGCTTCTGATATGAGCGGGTGTGCGGTGCGATCTACTAAAATGAGATCTCCTGCACGGCAGTGAACCGCATAAGAAATCTGGTTGCACATCGTTCCCGATGGCAAAAAAAGAGCCGCCTCTTTGCCCAGCATCTCGGCGACCATATCCTGTAGGGCATTCACCGACGGGTCTTCGCCCTTTTGCTCATCACCCACTTTTGCCCGACACATAAACTCGCGCATCGCTTGTGTTGGCACGGTGGATGTATCGCTGTAAAGATCAATTTTAATGTCGGTCATTTATCTGCTTCCTCCGGGGCCAGATTTGAAAAGATTCAGAAAACGATCTTCGTAAAATGGATACAGGTTCCAACGGTCCAGTTCCGCTTTGAGTTCATTGGCTTTTTTGTGAAACTGATCATTTTTTTTCACTTCGCGAAACATCTTTTCAATGCGTTCCATAACGGACTGCGGCACTTTATCCTCTTCGATCTTTCCGCCAGGGAATTCGTTCTCTGGAATATCGTCCATGTGGGAAAATGTCTTTTGGATCTGCATCTCAATATCTTCCATTGTGCCTTCCATTTTTTCGGCAGCGTCGTCAATTTCCGACATATCGACCGAAAAATTTAACAAATGTGCCAGAGTCAGCACAATCTCTTTTGAAGCTTTGGGGTTTGGGATGGGTGCTGCGTATTGCGGCATGGTTCCCAAAAAACAGGCTGCATTGAGATCGCGTTTTTGAGCAAAGCCCATCAATAGACCATTAAGCCCTGAGACCATCCCCTCTTTTAAGATCTCCACGCCATGCGATGCCAGTAAATCTCGAAATTCAGTGTTGTTCGCCACCCCCAGCACCTGTGCATCTTCTTTGTGACTGGACTGTGTGAGATAGGCCGCTCCCGTGAGAACGGTATCGATGCCAACCCGTTGTCCCACATCCAGAATTTTGTCCAATAATTCATCGCCGGGTACTCCGCCTATTTGCGCCTCGCTTTGAAAAATAATCAGGTCGTGTTCTTCTACTGCATAAAATACATGGGCAGGCGGATCGGGAAAGGTCGCGAGCCCATCTTCTACGATCATGGCTTCGGGCGTGAAGTGGGATTGCATGTCTATTTCTGCAAATGCGACGGCATCGAGTTTGCGTCGGATATAGTCAATCGCACCAATTCCTACGCTGCCCATACCGGGCCATCCGGCAAGCAATACGGATGCCTGAAAGGAACGGGGCAATTCTTTCAATACGTTTAGTTTCATTTTGTGACCTTTCCACGAGGGACAAAGCGTTTTAAAAATAATATCAATATAGACCTGGATAAAACCATATCAATGCCCGGAATGCCATTTCTCGAGCGGATGAGAACGATCGGGGTTCGGAAAAACAACGCGTTGTCCAGAAATTTGGGATGCGTACGCCCCGTGAATCATTTCCAACGCCCAACGCGCATCTCGATCACTGGAAATGGGGGCGCGATCGCGTTCTATGGCGTCAATCAGATCGATAATGGCGAGATAATTTCCCGTCTCTTGCAAGTGATCACCCGCAAGGTCGAGCGCCTGCCACGCAGGACCTCCTCTCCAGGGTGACCACAGTCCATCTTCGTAAATGGATATTGCTTCGGCACCTCCGCTTATGGCTATTCGCCCAGATTCTCCAACCAGTACCAGCCCATAGCCCTGTCCTTTTCCCGCTTGATTGGACCGCGAGACAAAAGAGCCATCCACGCCATCGCCAAAAGAAAACAGGCTGACCACGCCGTCGCCCGCAATCGCACCAATTGGCTCTGTGGCTTCCCGCACATCCTCGGGTGCGATTTCTCGGTCTCCTACTGTCACGCGCGCTGTCATCCACAGGGGATCGCCACCCAAAAAGCGCATCATGTTGAAGAGATGTGTTCCCAACACCAGCATGTCTTCGCCGCCGCCTCGATGGTCTTGTTTGCCATACCCATGCATGGAGAGGAGTTTTCCAATTCGATTTTCTCGTATTAGATCGCGCACTTGATGCACTTGTCTGAGGTAAACAGCCTGATGAGCTACGGCAATTTTGCAGTTGTTCTGTTCGGCGGCAGCTACAATGCGATCTGCAGACGCGAGGTCACCTGCAAGTGGTTTTTCCGAATAGACATGGCAGCCGGCTTCGATACACGCTAAGATCATTTCTTCGTGACAATCGACCCACCGGGGGCACACGCTGACAATATTGAGGTTTTCTTTCGCCAGCATGTCGCGATAGTCCTCATACCCTCGCTCTGCCCCTGCATCTGCAATGGCCTTTTCTCGTCCGGCTGCGTCTGGATCGGCTACGGCGATCATATCCACGCAGTCGATTTTTTGATAGGGCACATGCAGGCCATGTCCAAAATTGCCCTGCCCGGTCCGACCAATTGCACCGGCGCGATAGCGTTTTGCTGCCATTGTGACTCCTCTTAAGGTAAAAACACGACGCCCAGTGCCGCGTTGGGATTCTGGATGAGTTCTTCACATGCTTCGGGTGCGTCATCTAATGCAACCCGATGGGTGATAAGGGGGGCTACTTTTAAGTGTTCGGAATCCATGAAGCGCAAGCATTCTTCTAAATTTCGCCTCGTTGTCCACTGCATAAAAACGGGGGGATAATCCGCACCGTGTTCCCATTCCTCGTCGTGATAGCCCGGTCCTGTGCGTGCGGCACTGCGCACATCCAGATTGCCCAGCGCGGATGCAAAGCCGTGTTCTATCCGGGCGCCGCCCACAATGACAATGCGCCCCATCAAGTGCGTGTCGGGTGCTTTTTTGATCATTTTGCTAAGCGTGATAAAAGCCGGTGTGCCATCGCCACCAAAAGCAATTACACCGCCATCGATACCATAACCGCGCGTAAAAATCTTCGATACTTCAACCGGGTCTTCCTCTGTGATATTGACCCCGCGCAGCAAGCCACAGGTGGTCGCTTTTTTTAGACGCATGGGCAATTGGTCCAGGCCCATTACATAACATCCCGAAATACGTGCCCACTGGCAAGTAAATTGTCCCACAAGTCCCAGACCTGCCACGGCAATGTGTTCGCTGAGTTGGAATGCGCCACGCCGCACGGCATTTAAGGCGGTTGCGACCAGATGAATAGACGAGGCGTCTTCATCGCTGACGCCATCGGGAATGTGTACCGCCATATTGCGCGGTACACAGGCATGGGTCGCATGTTGGGCATATCCGCCTCCCATACAGGCTACGCGCGTCCCAAGTGGTATGTCTTCACACCCCGCGCCTTGCGCCACGACCACGCCGGCATTGGAATATCCAAACGGGCGAGGTGCGGCATCCGATGGATTTTCTCGCCGCCTTTTCACCCCACCCAATTCTGTGCCGGGGCTGACCATGCTCGCCGCAACTTCGATTTGAACCTGGCCTGGCTTTGGGGCTGCAACGGGTTCTTCGATGACAGAAATTCGGCCCTGGCCGTCAATTGCCGCTACCTTTCGCATTGCCATTGGTGTCCTCACATTGCCACAATTTGTTTCATGCGCTTTG
>JAPOXY010000157.1 GCA_026706845.1 Gemmatimonadota bacterium | reverse complement strand
CCTTGAGCAATGTGCCACCATGCTAAGCATGTTCCGTGATGATTTTACACGGAAGCACCGCACCATAAGCATGTCCCTGCGAAAGCAGGGATTCGGAAGCCCTTGCAAAACAACGCTCGCTAACTCGCGTCTGCTTCCCAACGCTAAAGCTCTCTGCGAGTGGGTCTTACGGGCTGTAAGATAATATACGGATTTTATAGTTTGTGTGTTCCACGAATTTAAGGCCTGTATAAAGAAAAGGGAATCGCTATGCGCGTTTTGGAGGCCAAAAATTGATTTTACATCAATAAAATAATTTGAATGTGCAAACGCTTAAAAGCGATGTAGGTCGCGACGGGAGACAGCACGATGAACCCGATGCATGAAAAAAACAGGCAAAAGTGGCAAGTGACAGCATCGCGATGGAAAGCGCGGCGAGATGTTGCGGCAAGGTGGCGGACGTGCGCTGAAGATCCACTTTTTGGTTTTGAGGATAGACAGAAATATTTATTGAGAAAGCATATTGGAAATTTGCGTGGTAAGCGGGTCTGCGTATTGGGTAGTGGGGATAATTATGCGGCGTTTGGATTGGCGCAACAGGGTGCTGAAGTGACGTCGGTGGATATTTCAGAGGCGCAACTGCAGGTGGCCGCTGAAAGGGCCGATATTCTGGGGTTGAATATTCGATTTGTGCAGGGCGATATATCGGATTTGCCATCGGAGATCAAGACACGGGTATATGATTTTTCATGTAGCGTCGGAGTGGTAGCAATCTGGCTTTCTAACTTAAAAGCATATTATGGTGAAGCCCATCGCATTTTGAAGCCCGGCGGTTTTTTCATGATTGGCGAAACACATCCCATTCGGCAGGTGCTGCATCATTGTGAATACTTTCACGATGAGAAAGACGCAGAAGATAAAATTCGCATGGAATATCATTATTTTGATCATACACCGAAAGAGTATTTATACAATCCTGAGACAGGTAAGGGGTATGCTTTGGTTTCGGATGTTTCGCTTGAAGAACGCAAGGGCAAACCGACGCAATTCAATTTCCACTGGACCGTAAGCGATTTTGTGATGGCGTTGATTGAGACGGAGTTTGCTCTCGTCGATTTTTTCGAAAAACCAGCAGCGCATCCCGAAAATTGGCGCGAGAACATGCTGGATGGATTGCCACAAGGTTTGCGGATTTTGGCGCGAAAAAGATAAAACCGTATGTTAAAAAATTACATAATCGCCGCCATTCGAAATCTGATCAAGCACAAAATTTATACGCTTATGAACGTCTCTGGATTGGCGATTGGCATGGCCAGCTTTATTCTAATGCTGTGTTTTGTCCAGCACGAATTGAGTTACGATCGCTTTTATCCGAATTCGGATCGCATTTATCGGGTTATTCGGGAAACGCGTTCAACCGGTGCAGACCAGACACACTACGAGGCAAACACCTCCGGCGCGCTGGCCGATGCGCTGATGCGCGATTTCCCAGAAGTTCAGCGAGCGACGCGCATGGGGCGTCACGAGATTATGTTGAGGTACAAAGATAAATTTTTCCAGCAGAAGTTCGATCTGGTTGATGCGTTTTTCTTTGACATTTTTCAAATTCCCTTTCTAAAGGGCAACCCTCAAACCGCGCTTCAAGAGCCATATACCATTGTCTTGACTGAGAAGATGGCTCGAAAATATTTCGGCGATGAAAACCCCATGGGTAAAATTCTCACGGTTGATGGGCGGTTCTGGCATGGCGAATTCAAAGTGACGGGCGTCTTGCGCGATTTGCCTACCAATACGAGTTTGCAAATCGACTTTCTACATTCAACTGTTGGCGACTCCTATATTCAAGACAAATGGACAAGATGGGAAGATGTGCAAAACCGTATGTTTGCCACATATATCTTGTTGCATCCAAACGCAAAATCTGCCGACTTGGAACGCAAACTGCCCGATTTGATCAACCGCTACATAGGTCCTCAAGTTCGCGCGACCACAACCTATCACTTGCAATCCCTGAATCGTGTACATCTTTATTCAAATGTCGATTATGCTATTGAAACAGAAGAGAATATTCGACAAGCGATTGTCAACCGGGGCCCTGGCATACAGGGAGATATTCGACAGGTTTACATGTTTGCCTGTGCGGGAGTTGCCGTGTTGGCGATTGCGTGCATCAACTTCATGAGCCTTTCCACAGCCCGTTCAACGAATCGCGCTCGAGAAGTCGGCATGCGAAAGGTTGTGGGCGCACATAGGCAGCAGTTGATCCATCAATTTCTGAACGAATCTATTCTCATCGCGTTTTTTGCCCTGCCCCTGGCCGTTATGATAGGCAAAGCCGCTCTTCCTTTTCTCAACACCTTTCTGAATCGCGACCTGAATCTGAATATCCTCAACGATTGGACGCTCTTATTAGGGCTAATAGCGGTCACCCTGTTTGTCGGTCTTTTGTCGGGAAGTTATCCCGCACTGTTTCTGTCGAAATTTCATCCTATTGAGGTACTCAAAGGCACCGGAAAGATGAGAGGTCGAGAAACATCATTGCGTAAGAGCCTCGTTGTTGTCCAGTTTGCAATTTCCATTTTGCTGATTGTTGCCACAATAATGGTATCGCGCCAACTCGTGTATATAAAAACAAAAAATCTGGGATTCAACAAAGAACACATTGTGGTTTTGCCCATCTTCATTACGCATCGGGGGGCCAGGACAAACCCCAATGAGCGTTTGGCTTCGCGTTACAACGTGGTCAAACAAGCCTTTTTGGAACACCCCAACGTGCTCAAGGCGACCGCTTATAATTTTCCTTTTGGTATGGGCACCAACCGTCTGCGTTTAATTCGTGCAGATGGCATTCAAGATCGGGAAATTCACATGGCGTTTCAGCAGGCCGATGAGGATTATCTCGACACATTTGAAATCGAACTTCTTTCTGGTCGTAACTTCTCTACGGAAATGAGCAGCGATTTTACCGAAGCAATTCTTCTCAACGAGTCAGCAGTGAAATATTTGGGCTGGAAGAAATCGCTTGGCAAACAAATAGAAGTCGTGTTTTTGCCTCGCAAAGGGCGTGTAATTGGGGTAATTAAAAATTATCATCATCAATCCTTGCGAGAAAAAATTGGTCCTATGGGCATTTATATGCGAACGGGTTTTTATTCTTATCTCGCACTCAAAATTCAGTCAAAAAATATTTTAGAAACAATTGAATTCCTGGATAAGACCTGGCAGCATTTTGTCCCCAACCGACCTTTCACGTTCTGGTTCATGGACGACCAACTGAATACGATGTATCAAAAGGAAGTGCGTCTTGGACAGGTACTTCAGGCTTTTACTATCCTGGCCATTTTTATTGCTTGCCTCGGTTTGTTCGCCCTATCTACTTATACTGCTGAACAGCGCACCAAAGAGATCGGTATTCGGAAAGTTTTGGGCGCAACAGTATTGAATATTGTTCTGTTGCTTTCAAAGGATTTTGTAAAACTGATCCTCATCGCCAATCTGATTGTCTGGCCTGTCGCTTATTATGCCGCACAACGCTGGCTTGAGAATTTTGCTTATCGGATTGATTTTGGAATAGGTGTTTTTTTGTTGAGTGGCGCTCTTATGCTGATGATTGCTTTATGCACTGTGAGTTATCAAGCCATACGAGTTGCTGTATCTAACCCCGTGGATACTTTGGGAGATGAGTAAATGACTCAGCAAAAATGGTGAGCGTGAACGCCATATCGAGAGCAACTTGTAAAACCGCGGCAAGTGTCGTATAATTCCTCTACCACTCCGATTGTGTGATGGGAGAACATCTTCGCCGAGGTTCTATATGGCTCAGCTTCGCGGAATTGTGGATCGCATTACATTTCAAAACGAAGAGAATGGATACACCGTTGCCCGTTTGCAGGTAGAGGGATCGACCGCCTACAACAACCGTCTGGCGACAATTGTCGGCGAAATGCTGTCTATCAACCCGGGCGAGACCGTGGTTTTGGAAGGCGAATGGACAACCCATAAGCAATATGGCGCACAGTTCAAAATTGAATCCTACCAGACCGTGTATCCATCTACAGTAGAGGGAATGCGGCGGTATTTGGGTTCGGGATTGATCAAAGGCATCGGGCCAGTCACGGCAAAGCGGATTGTGGATCACTTTGGCAAAGAAGCGCTCGATGTCATTGAAAGAGATCCCGAGCAATTAGTCGAAGTCGAGGGATTGGGAGCAAAACGCGCAAAGTGGATTATCAAAGCCTGGGAAGACCAGCGCGAAATTCACAATGTAATGCTATTCTTGCAATCGCACGAAGTGGGCACGGGATACGCCGTAAAAATATGGAAACGGTACGGGCATGAAGCAGTTGCATTGATTCAAGAAAATCCCTATCGCCTATCGGTAGATGTTTGGGGCATTGGCTTTTTGACAGCAGACCGCATCGCGCAAAAAATGGGCATACCCGCGCATTCAGACCGGCGCATCCAGGCCGGTCTTTTGCATGTACTCAACGAAGCCGCAGACAAAGAAGGCCATGTTTTCTTGCCCGAAGACGCGCTCATTGAATCGTGTGCCGAAGCACTCGATGTACCCGTCGATGCAATCGCACCGTGCGTGGCGCAATTACTCTCCGAAGAATCAATTGTGGTAGATGACAAGCGGGTGTATTTGCCGCATTTGTACTATGCCGAACAGGGCGCGGCAACGCGGTGCTATCAATTATCCCAGGTACAACGCATTGAACTGGGCAATATCCCGGCGGAGATCAGAGCCATAGAACAACGCGACGGGGTAACATTCGCCCCCCGTCAAAAATTGGCATTGGAAAAGGCATTGTCGCACAATTTGCTGGTATTGACAGGTGGCCCGGGAACGGGTAAAACAACGACCATTAAAGGGCTGATCGCACTTTTAGAGGCGCGAAACAAAAAAATCGCCCTGGCAGCGCCAACGGGACGCGCGGCCAAGCGGATGTCTGAAGCGACCGGGCACGAGGCAAAAACCATCCACAGATTGCTGAAATTTAGCCCGTCTGAAATGGCATTTGAGAAAAATTTTGAGAACCCTCTGGAGATTGAAGCTCTGATTGTCGATGAAATATCCATGGTCGATACGGTTCTGATGAACAGTCTATTGCGCGCTGTTCCAATCAGCGCTTCGGTGGTCCTGGTAGGCGATGTCGATCAGTTGCCATCGGTTGGCGCGGGAAATGTGTTGAAGGATGTCATTGCGTCTGGCACTGTCGAAGTCGTGGAACTCAACGAGATCTTTCGGCAGGCACAAACGAGCCGCATCATTACCAATGCCCACGCGATCAACCGAGGCGAAATGCCATACGTGCAAAATGATCGCGATGCGGATTTCTTCTTTCTCGAAGTCTCGGAACCCAATCAGGTCGTCGAGATGGTTTGCGGATTGTGTGCTGCACGCTTACCGCGCACATATCGTCTGGACAGTATTGAAGATATCCAGGTACTCGTGCCGATGTATCGGGGAGAGACCGGCGCGAACAATCTCAACCAGGTCTTGCAAGACGAGTTGAATCCCAAAGGGCAGGAGATGATACGGGGCGGTATCCGGTTTCGGGTGGGCGACAAAGTAATGCAGGTGCGAAATAACTATGACCGCGATGTTTTTAACGGTGATATTGGGCGCGTCCAGGGAATAGAGGACGATATATTGCGCGTGCGGTTTCAGGATCGCGTCTTAGAATACGAGTTTTCGGAATTGGATGAGTTGGTGCTGGCCTATGCCCTGAGTGTACACAAGAGCCAGGGCGCTGAATTTCGCGCTGTAGTCATGCCTTTGACCACGCAACACTATATGATGTTACAGCGCAACCTGTTGTACACAGCCATCACGCGGGCGCGGGAACTGGTCGTGCTCGCAGGCACAAAACAAGCCCTGGGGATGGCTGTTCGCAACAACCGGGTTGCAGAGCGACACACAACCCTATCTCAGCGCATTCGAGCTGGAATTGCCGAAGAACCCGTTCAGGGAAATTTGTTGTGATAAACGGATTGCTTTTTTATAGCTTATATTGTCTAAAATTTTATAGTATATTATACTTGGTGTGACCTCTATTTGAAAGATTTGTAGCCAGGAGGCTAATATGCCGTCGAGATGGTTGGTTGGTATAGCGATAATTGTCGTTATAACAAGTGGTGTTGAAGCCACAGATATCGAGTTTGGAGGGCAAGTTCGGCCTCGTACGGAATTTCGAGATCCCGTTGGCAATGGGCACGACGTATTCACATCCATGCGTGCTCGGCTAAATATCACAGCGAATTTAGATCAGGATGTGAATGTGTTTATCCAATTGCAAGATGTGCGGTTGTGGGGCGAAGAAAGCAACACCTTCACCGATTATAATGCCGACAATTTCGACTTTCACCAGGCGTATGTGGATATCAAAGATATGGGTAACTCCGTCCTATCCCTTCGCATTGGACGACAGGCGATAGGATTGGGTGGGCAACGGATAATCGGCGCAGTCGAATGGGCACAACAAGGACGTGCATTCGACGGTGTTATCGCAACTGCCAAACCCCAATGGGGCACAGTTCAAGGAGTTGGCGTTCGCCTATCCGATACCACAGCCAAAGATATAAACGGCAATGCCTATCTGGCCGCTGTGTATGCTACTGCGGCCGGAACGAGCACATCCGCGGATTTTTACGGCATCTACCACCACGTATCCCCCAAAGGCTTCAATAGAAGTGATAATACGCGGCTATGGACACTCGGCGCACGCATTTACGGCGAAAAGTCGAACTGGACCTACCGCGCAGAAGGCTCTTTCCAAACGGGCGAACGGCGCGGGCCAAATGGCTCGGCATTTATGTTTGGTGGCAGGCTGGGCACAACACTGGGCAATGGCAGCCTGACCCTGTGGTATGATTATTTGTCTGGCGACGGTAATGAGAAAGACAGCAAATGGAAATCATTTGACACGCTATTTGCAACCAATCACAAATATTACGGATTTGCCGATTTATTTCTCAACATACCCGTCCACACTCAAAATCTCGGCCTTCAGGACTTTGCGATAAAAGTATCCGTACCGCTGGATGAGGAAGAGCAGTTGCGTTTGGCAGCGGACGGACATGTGTTCTTCCTCGCCCAAAAAGGCAATATGGAATCGGGCCATCTGGCAGATGAACTCGATTTAACACTATCATATCAATACAGCGAAAATGTAACCTTTGTCACTGGCTATACAATTGCCCTGGCGCGAGATGCCATCAAAGCACTGGGCAGATTGAACGAGAATATGCACTGGGCTTATGTGATGAGCAATGTTTCATTTTAAGCAAATATTGCTACCCGTGTTGGCAATCAGGCGAGGAGATTTTTCTTCTCGCCTTTTATTTTTTATAAGTGAATATGCGCCCTGAGTTTTTGGACAGAAATAGCACCTTCGCGCAGAAGAATTGCGCGGTCGGTAGAAACATCGACAAGCGTAGAAGGGCGTGTGCTGGCGGAAGGCCCACCGTCGAGAATGAGATCGAGATGTTCTCCCAGCGCGTTTTCCACTTCGGAGGCTGAACGCGCCGGTGGTTCGGCAGAGCGATTGGCACTCGTACTCGTGAGGGGACCGCCGAGTGCAGTGAGCAATTCGGTGGCAATGGGCGAACTCGAATGGCGGAGCGCTACTGTATCGCGTCCGCCGAGCAAGGCGGGTGAAAGATCGCGATTGGCGCGAAAAACAAGGGTAAGCGGACCCGGCCAAAATGCCTCAATAAGTATTTGAGCTGTGGGAGATACAGTGCGAACAAGCGTTGAAAGATCATTTGCACCGCGAATCAAGAGAATAATCCCTTTGTCCTCCGCACGCCCTTTAGCAATAAAAATTTTCTGAATAGCCTCAGCGTTATGGGGATCAGTTCCCAGACCATACACAGTCTCGGTCGGATAGGCAATCAGGCCGCCGTTTTTAATGCTATCGGCAGCCTGATTGATATTTTGAAGAGTTGGCAGTGCGATCATGGCATCTCACTTCTCACTACTCACTTCATAAACCCTGGCAAAGTGCAGAAAATCGCCAAAATCAACCCGACCATCGGCAGTGAGATCAAAGCGCGTATCGGCAGTGTCAAAAGCACTGACAAAAATCCGAAAATCGTTGAAATCGAACCGGCCATCGGCATTAAAATCGAAGGATTTTGCCTGTGGAACAGAAGGCGATGCAAAAGCCATATCAAATAGAACTGACAATTCTCGAATTCTGTGATTTGCCGCATCTGCAATTAACACGGTACCCGTTGGACTAAGAGCCAATCCGTGTGGGGCATTGAGACTCACAGACAGGGCGCCACCTTCTTCGAAATCGAGTTGCCCCATTCCCGTGCCTGCGACAGTTTGTATCAGACCACTGTTCAAATCGAGCAAGCGAACGCGATGATTATTCGTATCGGCAATAAAAAGATATCCTCGCGTATCAACAGCAATACCCTTCGGAGAATTGAGTTGCGCCTGCGTGCCCTCACCGCCATCGCCAGCAAATCCCTTCTGTCCCATCCCCGCAATAGTCGTAATAATACCATTGGAATCGACTTTGCGAATGCGGTGATTATCCGTATCCGCGATATAAATATTGCCCTGCGACTCAATGGCAATCGCGCTGGGGCGATTCAGGCGCGCCTGTGTTGCTCTGCCGCCATCGCCCCCAAATGCGCCCTGGTCTGGATCTCCACTGCCCACAACTGTCGTGATAATGCCATTGGAATCGACTTTGCGAATGCGGTGATTATCCGTATCCGCGATATAGATATTGCCACGCTGATCAACTGCAAGACCCGCAGGACTTCTCAAATTAGCGTCTAAAGCGCGCGCGCCATCGCCTCCAAACTGACCGATACCCATTCCTGCAAAGGCGGACAACACGTCATTTTGTACCTTGCTCACAACGTGACCGCCCATCTGACTGATAAACAAATCGCTCCGAAAAACCATACCCCGAGGCGTATCAATATCTCCCACACCTCCTATCCCCAAAATGGTCTGGATGACACCTGTTTCCACACTCACGAGGCGAATGCGGTGATTCTCTGTATCCGCAATATAAATATTACCCAACGAATCAACCAATACACCTTGTGGTCTCTGAAGGCGTGCCTCAATAGCTGCGCCACCATCGCCTTGAAATGCGTCGCTTTCATTGTCCGAACCAGCGACAGTGCGAATGGTCAGAGCATCTTCTCCAAAAGGTTTGAGGAGTTCTATCTCAACCCACCCGGATTCCAGGCCCGCACTTTCAGCAACAATGGCAACGCGGCCATAATTTCGCCCCGCTCGAAAACGCGCATACGCCACGCCATCGCGCACCGCGACGGAATCTCCACCCGCGGGTTCCGACCTCTGAGAAGAAATGATGAGACCACTACCGCTCTCTATGCGGAATTTAACCGCCCGGTCGCTGGAGGGCAAAGGTCTGTTGTCCATCGCGGCGATCTGTGCGGTGAGTTCAATTTCGGAGATACCATTCGCCAGCAGATTGGTGGCGTCTGCAGATAAGAGAACGCGAGCAGGGGGCAGGGGCGGTTGTTCGATGATATCTATAACGCGATTGACCGATAAATTGTCGGTATCACTGCGAAATTGCTGCACAATACCACTGGGCCAGCGCAAGGAGAGCACTTCAATGTTTTCGGCTTTGCCCACGCCAAATGCGGGCAAAAGCGCGTCCTGCGATAAAAAGGAAGCACCACCTGTAATTTCTCGAATGGCGTGTCGATTATTGCCATCCCCGTCTTTGAACTCAATTTTGAGGCGCGTGCCAATCGCATCGGTGCTGCTATCTGTGCCACGAAGCCGAAATGCGATCCAGTTGCCATCAGCCTCGCGATTGCGAAAAAGAGCATCTGGACCATCCTGCACTGCGACATACAAATCGAGTTTTCCGTCGTTGTCGTAATCGGCAAGGGCAACACCGCGGCTATTGGCATTCAGGGCAACGCCCAAAGAATCGGACATCTCTACAAAACGCCCGTCCTCATTTTTGTAATACAAATTGGGCTGATCGCTACTGGTCACATACAGATCGAGAAAACCATCGCTGTCAAAATCTCCCCATACCGCGCCTCTACCTCGTCCATCGTGATTGAGCATCATTTCCGGTGCGCGATCTCTGAACACGCCATTGCCTTCGTTTGTATAGAATCTATTATCTGCGCCAAAATAAGGGATAAACAGATCCAGGTCCCCATCATTGTCGAAATCGCCCCAGGTTGCGCCAAAACTCGGCCCGGTATCAACCGGGCTAAAAATATTTTCTACGGATGTGAATTGCTCGCCATCATTGCGAAAAAGGCGGTTGGGTCCGCTATTCGCCAAAAACAAATCGGGATCCCCATCATTGTCGAAATCGCCCCAGGCAGGTTGAATCCCACTCTCTATATCACCTATACCCAGGCTATCGGCACGCTCGGAAAAACCATTACCATTGTTCTGGTAAAAGCGGTTTGCGCCAAAATTGGCAACATAGAGGTCGAGATCCCCATCGCGGTCGTAATCTGCCCAGGCCGCGCCATACCCATCTCCAGAGTCATCAACCCCAAAAGTGGCGGCAATATCTGTGAATCTCGCACCGTCATTGCGATATAAGCGATTGGATTCGCCAAAGTTGGTAACGTAAAGATCGAGATCTCCATCGCCATCCACATCTCCCCATATACCCGCGCTGCCATCGCCAGAATCGTCGATACCCAGTGCTGGCCCAATATCTGTGAATCCCGCACCATCGTTGCGATATAAGCGATTGGGTTCTCTGCTGCGCACGAGGTAGAGGTCGAGATCATTATCGCTGTCAAAATCTGCCCAGGCTGCGCCAAACCCCGCCCCCGAATCTCCCAAACCCATGTGGGGTGACACATCGACAAATCCGCCTGGCTGGGCACGTTGCCCAATGCCTTGTAATTGAAGTCTAACAGCAGGTGTTCCTGGCGCATTGCTAAAAATGGTCAGCACGGCTTGTTGGAGATCTTCGGACTGTGGGCGGAAGATAATGGGAAGTCGCTGGCTTTGTCCGGATTCAATGCGGAGAACATCGGATTGATCGACAACAAATTGCGAGTCGGTCACAGTGGCATTGGAAACGACCAGCACGCCAACACCGAGGTTAGAAATGCGTACCGACGATGTTTGAGATTGTCCGATGGAGGTGCGATCAAAAATTAAAACATCGGATGGAAAAAGTCCGATATTGGCGGCCTCTCCCCAACCCTGCACATTGACCGCGGCAGAAGGTGTGCGCGGGTCATTGGTAGTGATCGTGATAACACCTTCTGCTATCCCTGTTTGTACAGGATCAAACGCGATTTCAATTTCAGCGATTTGTGCAACACCGACTTCAAGGGGCAATTCCGACAAAACGCGAAACCCGGGGTTATCGGAAATAGCTGTTTCAACGCTAACGGACAAATTGCCTCGGTTTTCGACACTCAAACTACTCACAGCGGGATCGCCAACGCTAACTCGGCCAAAGTCGATATCTGTGGAAATGGCGTTAAAAAGAGGCATTCGGAACGCGGGATCGCGCAGTTTGCGGATGCGATTGTTGAAAGCATCAATAAAAATGAGATCCCCATTGCCATCAATCAGCAAGTGCGTGGGCTGCCCCAGATCAGATAGAAGACCGAGTGTCCCTTCAGCCCCTGCGCCCACAATACCCGTTCCCGCGATAGTCAACACATTGCCCGTTTTCGCTTCGACCACGCGAATGCGATTATTGCCCGTATCGCCGATATAGATATTGCCGGATTCATCGACAGCAACGCCCAGAGGAAAAAAAAATAAAGCCCTTGTTGCTGGCCCACCATCGCCCTTATAGAGATCTTCTGATAGGTCTTCTGCAGAAGTCGCTTCCCGCCCGGCGATGGTGTTGATCAAGGCAACGACTGTAGTGTCTTGCATGGCCCTGCTGACGCGCCGAATGCGTCCATTGGTAAAATCGGCAATCAAGAGATCGCCCTGACCTGTCACAGCTAATTGTCCAGGGGTTAAACCCGCCCGAGTTGCCAGTCCGCGATCCTGAATATTCGACGCCTGAGCACTACCATTGCCTGCGATTGTACCTATGGTATTATTCGCCAGATCGAATTGCCGCACGCGATTATTACCCTGTCCATTCTCATCAAGGCTATCGGAAATCAAAAGAGCTATGTCGCCCAACATCGTCAGCGCGACAATTTCGTGGAACGTGGCTTGTAGTGCGGGCACCACCTGATCATTGAAACCACCTTCACCTGTACCCGCGACCGTAGTGATGATACCGGAAGCATCAATGCGACGAATGCGTCGATTGCGAACGTCACTTTCACTCGCGCCACCGCTGCTGACATAAATATTGCCCGCGCTATCGACCGCAATAGCATTGGGGGTATTGAGCAACGCACTTGTCGCCGGCCCGCCATCACCCGAGAATCCCGGTTTCCCAGTACCCGCGACCGTAGTAATAATACCCGTTATCGCATCCACCCGTCGAATGCGGTGATTATCCGTATCCGCGATATAGAGATTGCCCTGTGTATCGAGCGCAATTCCGAGCGGGCGATTGAGCGCAACATCCGTTGCCAGCCCATTATCGCCATCTTCTGAACCACCACCAGCAATGGTGATAATCGCACCTCTTGTCTGAGCGAAAACACCTGCTTCCGAGATCAGAATACTAAAAAAAAATATATAAATATATCGCATGGTAGGATTATAGGACGGGATACCACTGTTTATCTTCACACGCCTCACCCTTCTCACTTCACCCTTCCCAAATAGAGATTTCTGCCTTGCGCGAGGGCTGCGATCTTGAGATCTGCCACCGAGCGTTTGAGCATCCAGAACCCGCAATCGGGATGAATAAATGCGATGCGCCCCGGGCCGAGTTCTTTTTCAGCCCGGTCGAGGCGTCGGGCAATCTGTTCCGCGGTTTCAAAATGATTGATTTTGATGTCAACCACGCCAATGCCGAGCTTGATGCGCGGATCAATTTCTTTCAGAGCAACCAGATCATCATCCGGGCGATGGGCCAGTTCGAGCACGAGGTGATCGGTATGCAAGTTATTGAGAAAATCGATAAGTGCGCGCCAGGTGCCGCGTTGGATAGTCTGCCCACCGTAATTTCCAAAACAAAAGTGAACAGCTCTTTCAGTATCGGGATCGACCGCGTCGAGTACCCTATTAATCGCCTTCGCAGCGATAGGCCCGTCCTCGGGATTGCCCGGGATATTGGCTTCATCCACCTGAACACAGGCGCATGGCAGGCCGCGCACCTGATCGGCCAGCACATCGGCCACCCCCATGAGCAGGGCTTCAAAATCGCCGTAGTAGTTGTCGAGCAAGGTGCGGGCAAGCATATAGGGACTGGTAAGTGTAAATTTGAAGGGACCACCTGCGACGGCTGCTGCGCGCAAACAGTCGGATAACAGGTCGAGCGAACCCTCTGAGAGCGCGTCATCGACAACAGCAGCGGGTTTGGCGCGAAAGTCCATGGACTGTCGTTGGCGAAACGCCTCAACCTCAGTACGCCCAAAATCAGCGCGCGTACCGCCCATAGGACGCACAAAATATTCGATCATACCATTGGTCTCGGGATGGTTGATGTCAAATCGGTAGAGTTCGCCATCGGTAGGCAGATCAATCCCAGCCTGGCGCTGCGTATCGAAGATAACGCGCGTGGCATCTACAACAGCGGTTTCACTCGGCGCTGCCACGAGCCAGTCGGGCAGCGGATAAGACCCAACTGTGGTGGTGAGAATTGTATCCAGGTTTTCAGACATGGAAATACCTCGCTTACTCACAATTCATCTGATATGGCATCGAGCTTGGCCCGATTCTCCGGAGTCAAACTTCTCAGAGCTTCAAATACAAAGGCAAACAAGCAACTCAATATCAGACTAAGCCCCCCCGCAATAGCAACCATGAGACTGCGGCGCGGATAGCTGCGCGTATCAGGAGGTCGCGCATAATCCAGAACTGTGACCACCTGCGTGCCTTTTTCATTTTCAAATCGCGTTTTTTCGTACTCTTGTTTGACAAACTGATAGATGGCGTTCTGTATTTGAATATCGCGGATGAGTGGCAGCGCGGCCAGGCCCAATTCGGGCAATTGTCGAAAAGGCTTAAAAATTTCGGGCAATTGCCCGCCCGAATCGCTGCTGCGCAGGCTATCGGGGACTTGCCCCATAAGCATATCGTCGAGCACCTGGCGCGTGGTCTGGATTTCTATATCGAGTCTTTTCAATTCAGGATTGTCCGAGGTCATCAGTTTTGATTGGACATCGCGCTTGATAATCAGTTCTGCCAGCGAGCCGATGAGAGTGGAAGCGGTTTCCAACTGTGTTTTGATCTGGGTTTCAACATCTAATACCATGTGCTTGTTCTGAAAATCTCGATAGCGCCGTTCGGCTTCGAGCATGTCCTGTTCGGCTTCTTTGAGCCGCTCTTCGAGATAAGCCAGATAGGTGCGCGTTTTGTTTTGATTGCGTCGTTCAAGCGCGTTTTTGAGTTCTTCAACAAAAGCATTGGTCAATTCGGCCGCCAGTTCTGGGGAATCGGCTTCGTAGGAAATCGTGAGAAATTGCTCGCGCGAGAGCCCGACTTCCAGGCGATTGGATATCATATCGAGCAATTCACTTTGATGGCTGGCACCATAGCGCGCGGCGAGATCAAAGCGCTTGGCAACAGATAGGCGCACGCTTTCGCTTTCAACGACTGGAACAAACTCTGTGGCAGATACAGCCTCACCACCCAGTCCCATCAAATTGAGAGGCAGTTCCTGCAAAAGGGTGGATAGCCCCCCGAGACTACCGCCGGTATCTTGCGGGGGATAAACTGTCGCATACGCACGGTAGGCTTTTGGCAACACGAGCGAAATGCCCGCTGTCACCAGCGTGACGGCAAAAAAGCACGTGAGAATCATGCGCCGCCAGCGCACGAGAACGTAAATATAATCGAGGAGATTGCGTTCAGATTCCATAGTCACTGCCCCTGTCCCTGCCCGCGTTCGCGTTCGATCACCACGATGGTCAGAACAATCGATGCAACAGCACCCACCATAGCAATAGCTTCTCTCAAAATCCGATAGCCCTGCCCGGGCACGGTCTCTCGTGGGGGAACAAAAATCGCATCGCCGGGACGCACGAGCGATTCTACTGTGACGTCTATAGCATTGCCCGTATTGCCCTCAACAATGATAATATCTCTCCGTTTTGCGCGTGTGTTAAAACCGCCAGCGAGATCGATATAACCGCCAACCGTAAGTGTCGCGTCATAAGGAATATTCGCAGGCGCAACGACCGCACCTGTCACGCGCACAGAAGGCACAAATCGCGGAATGCGGACGACATCGCCATCTTGCAGGAGAATATTGTGCCGCTCGTCGCTGGCCATGAGCGCTACAAAATCAATGGGCAAACGCCCCGAAAGCTGCTGGGTTTTGAGGGTAATAAGAGCTTCTTCGGCATCGGTGCGCTGTGTGCGGGGAATGCCGAGCAATCGGTCAAGTGCGGGATCGTCTTCTGTTGCGGTCTCTTCATAATTGACTTTGCGAATAAGGGACGCCTGAACCACAGACGCTTCGGGTGTAAGTTCAGCCTGTTGTAATAATTCTTTGAGGCGAAGCCCCTCCTTCAGGGGAAAAGGACCGGGAAATTTTACTTCGCCTTCGACATAAACCCACTTTGTATCGCCAATAACATAGAGTTTATCACCTATTTGCACGGGGATGTTGGCCTCGGGATCACCTGCAAGCGCGCGCGGGAGGTCAATATCTATAGGCGTCCAACCGCCATCATTCGACAGGCGCAAAAGGCGGGCGCGCTTTGGAGGGGAATGGGCGCGCAAACCATTTCCAAGAACAATGAGGTCAGACACGCGATCACCGGGCGCAAATTCATAACTACCGGGCCGTTGTATCGCCCCTGTGACATAGATAGAATCGCTTTTGGCGGCAGGCACCACGATTTGTTCCCCATCGAGCATAAAGGGATTGTATTGCTCGTCGCCCGTGCGGTTCCACAGCTCGAGATCAACCCGGCGTCCCGTATTGTACCACTTTCCATTTTCGTCAAGACGCATAATCTGGATATTGCGGCTGGAGCCTCTGCGGTCCGGATCGTCAATAAGGCCTCCGGCCTTGAGAATGAGTTGCGATGCCTGTTCTACGCCATTGACCGCAACAGTACCGGGTATATGCACTTCGCCAACCACGTTGATGGGAAATGTGCGGAGTTGCGCGAGGCTGATGGAGATATCGAGTTGACGAAAGCGTTTTTTGATCGCCGATTGGATGGCGCGGTCAGCTTCTGCAAGCGATAAAAACGCGACAGAAACAGGATCAATAAAAGGTAAAAGCAAACTGCCACTCGCGCCGACAGGCACTTCAAAGGTTTCGATTTCTTCATCTCTATTTACAACCACGGCAAAAACATCGCCCGGCCCGACAATATAGCGGCCCGAGCGAATAACCGCATCATAGGCCGCCTTGCCAATGCTTTTGATTTCAACCAGTGGCGTAGCCTCTTGCTCTGTTTTTTCGACAGAAGGCGCGGCAAACGGTCTGGTGGATTCTCGCCGTTCTGGTTTTTCTTCAGTTTGACGCGAGTCGCGGCGGCGAGATTGCGCGTGTGCAGCGAAAGGGTAAAACGCAAAGTCAAAAATGAGCAAGCCCACGAGCGCAAAATAAAAAAACCGCATATAGTGCCCCGGATATGCCATAGAAATAATCATGTGACGGTAGCTCCCGATGGATCAACTTTGAGGACCTGACAACGCGCTCGTATGTTTTTTGTCGCCCAAACACCAATCATAGCCTGTCCAATAGCTTCGGCATTTTGGGTTGTAAGCGCGACGAGGGTTGGCCCCGCACCCGAAAGCGCCGCACCCCATGCCCCTGCTTTGACCGCTGCTGAGAGTATCTGATCAAAGCCTGGAATGAGTTTTGCCCGATAGGGATGATGCAATCGGTCTTGCATGCCAACGGCGAGATGCTCAAAATTTCCCGTGATCAGCGCTGCTGTAACAATGCACGCTCGGCCTGTACTGAAAACGGCATCACTGTGAGAAACGGTATTGGGCAAGACATTGCGAGCATCTTCGGTTTTGAGTTCAAATTCGGGAATGGCGACCACGGCGCGCAATTCTTCCGGGGGCAGAGCGCGCACGCATGCAACGCGATTGTCATTCATAGTAGAAGCAGTGAGACCACCGAGCAAGCAGGGCGAGACATTGTCGGGATGGCCTTCAATAGCGGTGGCAATATCGAGCATCTCCATCTGTGAAAAGGGTTCACATAAGAGGTGATTGGCTGCAACAACACCACCGACAATAGCGGTTGAACTACTGCCCAATCCCCGGGCAAGGGGCACGGTATTGTGCATGTGGATATCGATCCCGGGCAGCGTTTTCCCCGCGCGTTGGGCGGCAAATTGCGCGGCGTGATAGAAGAGATTCTCCTCATCGGCAGACAAAATATCCGTACCTTCACCCTCAATGCTAAACGACACGCCCGGTTGGGAACGGGTTTTTACCGCGACATAATTGTAAATAGACAGCGCCATGCCCAGAGCATCATAACCGGGACCGAGATTGGCCGTGGAACCGGGCAGACGGATGCGAAATTCCATCTATAGTTCTCTAACGAGTTCGGTGCATACCAGGTCGGCGAGCAGGAGTCCCTGTCGCGTCAGGCGAATGCGGTTATCAATTTGTTCCAGCAAATGCTGATTTACCATCGCGGTGTACTGTTTGTGGATTTTTGGATGGCTCAAAAAATCTGCGCAAAGCCCCTTGCGTTGGCGCAATCCAAGCATAACGCGCTCCAGCAGGTGCTGCGTCGGTGTGAGTCGTTCTTCTCTTTCCACTTCATATCCGGTGGCTTCAATGCGCTGCATATAGGTTGTAAGGGCGCGCACATTCCAGGATCGGCGATTGTCGAGATATGAATGTGCAGATAAACCAACGCCCAAATAGGATCGATCATGCCAGTAGTTGAGATTGTGACGCGACGCAAATCCCGGTCGGGCAAAATTGGAAATCTCGTAATGTGTGTACCCAGCAGCCTCGAGTTGGTCAATAGCATACATATACATCTCGGCCTGATCGGTCTCAGGCGGTACATCCAATTGCCCCTTTTGAAAGCGGCGCGCAAAATTGGTCTGAGGTTCAATCGTGAGGCCATACACCGAGATATGCTCAGGACACAGTTCAATAGCCCTCTGAAGACTCTTTATCCATTCTTCAGGCGTCTGTCCTGGCGCGCCGTACATAAGGTCGATACTTATGTTCTTAAATCCCACATCGCGGGCGGCTTGAAACGCACCCATCGCATCTGACGCTGTGTGAAATCGACCGAGTGCTTTGAGTGCGCGATCTGTAAATGCCTGCACGCCCAGACTCAAGCGGTTTACACCATATTCATATAATTTTTCAAAGTGCTTGTGATCATTTGGATTGGCCTCTGCCGTAATCTCTGCATCGGAAGAGATCGCACTTTTCGCTTTTTTAAAGATTCGATTCAATTGTCCAGGCGGTATTGCCGAGGGCGTGCCTCCCCCGAAGTATAGCGTATTGAACACGGGCGTCGTTCTGAGGGATTGCATGCGATTTTGCATTTCGACAATCACCGCATCCGTATAGCGTTTGGCCATGTGATTCTTGCCCACAACAAATGCAAAATCGCAATACGGGCAGCGCGAGTGACAAAATGGGATATGAATGTAAAGCCCCAGGTGCATGACGTTTCACTCCACGAGCATACCAATGCGCTGCCAGCGCACGCGCTCTGGGAAATGGAACAGATTATAGAACGCAATACTGAGCAGAGAAGTTATGTTGCTATATGCGGGAACGCGATCATCTGGCATCCAGGACCAGTAGAGAATAAATGCTTTCCCTCGAATGAGGTCGCCCTTGAGAAAGCCCCAGTATCGGCTGTCTTCACTGCTGTCGCGGTTGTCGCCCATCACGAAATAACAGTCTTCGGGCACAATTTTAGGCCCGTAGTTATCCCGCGTATTGGCTACCGATCTCCGTTTGAGAATAACAGAATCGATATATTTGGCTTTGGACGGATCAATCGCGCGCTTGTCGTCAACATAAAGAATTTTATCTTTGATTTCAACTTTCTGCCCAGGACCTGCAACAATGCGTTTGATAAAGTCGCGAGATGGATCTCTGGGATACTGAAAAATGACAATATCACCGGGAGATGGCGAGCGCCACGCAGGCAGGCGAGTATCGGTAAAAGGAATGCGAGCGCCATAAATAAATTTATTCGCCAGCAAAAAATCTCCGACCAGCAAAGTATTTTCCATCGATCCCGAAGGAATGCGAAATGCCTGCACGACAAATATGCGAATAAAAAGCGCGAGTGCAAACGCGAGTAAGATGGCTTTGATATATTCGATAGTCACGGATTTTTGGGGGGGCATTTTCCCCTCACATTTCCATCTGCAAGACAGCGAGAAACGCTTCTTGAGGAATTTCTACTGCGCCGACTTGTTTCATGCGCTTTTTACCCTCCTTTTGACGCTCGAGGAGTTTGCGCTTGCGGGTAATATCGCCGCCATAACATTTGGCAGTAACATTCTTTCGGAAGGGACGTACGGTTTCGCGCGAGATCACTTTGGCACCGATTGCCGCTTGAATAATGACTTCAAAGAGTTGTCGCGGGATCAGTGCCTTGAGTTTTTGACACAACGCGCGCCCCCATACATGGGCTTTGTCGCGGTGAACAATTGCAGAGAGAGCGTCTAAAGGTTCGCCATTGATGAGCAGGTCGAGTTTGACCAGATCCGCTGCCTGGTGTTTTTTGTATTCGTAGTCAAACGATGCATAACCGCGCGAGACCGATTTGAGGCGATCGTAGAAATCGAGTACAATTTCGGATAACGGCAGGTCGTAGCGCAAGAGGGCGCGGGTAGGATCGATATATTCGGTCGTCCGGTAATGTCCCCGACGGTCTTGTGCAATACGCATAATATTGCCCACATATTCAGAGGGCACCAGGATTTGGGCATCGAGTATGGGCTCGGCAATATCTTCTATATTTCCCGCCGGGGGCATCTCAGCGGGATTTTGCACATCGATTTGCTCGCCACTCGTCAGACGCACGCGATATTCGACATTGGGCACAGTAGTGATGATGTCTATGTCAAATTCGCGGTCCAGTCGCTCCTGGACAATTTCCATGTGGAGCAGACCGAGAAAACCACATCGGAACCCGAAACCCAGTGCTGTCGAAGTTTCGGGTTCATAGGACAATGACGCATCGTTAAGGTGCAGTTTTTCGAGCGCAGAGCGAAGATTTTCAAAGTCATCTGATGATACGGGATAAAGTCCGGCAAAGACCATGGGTTTGACTTCCTGGTAGCCGGGTAAGGGATGATGGGCGGGATTCGCAGAGCCGGTAACGGTATCGCCGACCCGAGCGTCTTCAAGATCTTTGATACCCGCGATGAGATACCCGACTTCGCCCGCACTGAGGTTTTGTTGTTTGATGCGTTTGAGTTTGAGAGTACCAATTTCTTCGGCGTCGTAATTTTGGTGGGTCGAAAAGAGGCGGATGGGCATGTTTTTTTTCAAAACACCATCAAAAACGCGCACATAAGCCACGACACCGCGATATTGATCGAAAATGGAATCGAAGATGAGAGCCTTAAGCGGTGCATCCGGATTCCCTTCAGGGGGCGGTATCTCATCGATGATGGCAGTTAGAAGTTTATCGATCCCAATGCCCTCTTTAGCGCTAATTTTGACAATTTCTTCTTCTTCGACACCGAGCAAGTCGTGGAGTTGCATGACCACGCGATCAACCTCCGCCCCGGGCAGATCAATTTTGTTGATCACGGGAATGATGAACAGGTCGTGCTCCAGGGCGAGGAGAACATTGCTAACGGTTTGGGCTTCTACTCCTTGCGCCGCATCAACGAGGAGCAACGCCCCTTCACATGCGGTAAGGCTGCGCGAGACCTCATAAGAGAAATCGACATGACCCGGCGTATCGATGAGATTGAGTTCGTAGATCTGACCATCTGGCGCCGTATAATCCATGCGAATAGCGTGCGATTTGATGGTAATACCCCGCTCGCGCTCGAGGTCCATGCTATCGAGCACCTGATCTTGCATCTGAAATTTGCTCAGGGTTTGCGTCTGTTCGAGCAACCGATCGGCCAGGGTCGATTTTCCGTGATCAATATGCGCGATAATAGAAAAATTTCGAATATTCTGAAGATTCATGTTTTTGTGTTCTAAAAAGTTCGGGAAGCCGTATATGAAAAGCGCGTCTGATTGTCACACTAGCGCAGTAGTGCAATGAAAGCTATAAAGCATAAGAATATACCGCCTTGCCCTGTTCAAGTCAATCTAAGACCGGATTATAGAAACGCACCATTAGATAACCCCAATTGCGAGATGTGAGGAAATGCGATTGACAACCTCAAATCTGTAGTTCTATCCAGTTTAATTGACAATAATATGTAAATTGACTATCTTTTTTGGCTATTATCTCAGACATTTTTTACGGCATTTGCCAGCAGTGGGAGCGGGTATGATCGCCAGCATGACCGGTTTTGGAAAGGGTGTTGCAGAGGGGGAAGTGGTCCGCGTTATTGTTGAAATTCGGTCGGTCAATGGACGCTATGGCGATGTGATGGTACGCATGCCCCGTTCTTTGTCTGAGCTTGAGCCTCGCATCAAAGAACGGGTTTTATCGGTCTTTACAAGAGGGCGACTCGATGTGAGTATCACCTTACAGGGTGCTACATCAGAGCAGGGCCTTCCCGTACTCAAACCCGAAGTACTGGCCGCATATCTCAAGGGAATTGAGGAAATTCGTTCAGATATATCGGGCGATATCGACTTAATGCAAATTGCCCAATTGCCTCAACTATTCGCATTTGAAGTTCCCGAACTCGATTCTGAAGCCTTCTGGAAAGAGGTATCTGCTGCACTCAGTCAAGCCATTGACGCCTGTCGGGCCATGTGCCTCGCAGAAGGTGAAAAACTCGCCTGTGATCTCCGCACGCGCATCTCAGTACTCGACGAATTTCTCCAGCGCGTCGAAGCCCTCGCACCCGAGCGTGTAGAAAATGTTCGGACGAGATTAGAGGAAAAATTGGCGCAATTATTAACACCTGAACAAATTGACGAGAGCAGGTTGTTGATGGAAATTGCCCTCCTGGCTGACCGCAGCGATATAACAGAAGAATGTGTGCGTTTTCACAGCCACAACGCGCAGTTTCTCGAGATGCTCAACCGCAAAGAAGCAGTTGGCCGGCGTCTCAATTTTTTGCTACAAGAAATGCTCAGGGAAGCCAATACTATGGGATCCAAAGCGGGTGACGCGACGATAGCCCATGTAGTCGTGGATATCAAAGAAGAAATAGAAAAGCTCAAAGAACAGGTTCAAAATATTGAGTAAAAATCGCGAATGATTAAATCAGAAGAAAAGGATGTTGAACGAATTCGGCAAAAGCTGAGCGATAATCCCGCCGCATTTGCCGTGGTTGTCGCCGGGCCATCGGGAGTGGGAAAAACATCGATGTGCCAGGGGGTTTTGTGTGCAGATTCAAGCGTACGGCGCTGTGTGCCGACAACGACGCCACCACCACGCGGGGACGAGATACAGGATGTCGACC
>JAPOXY010000156.1 GCA_026706845.1 Gemmatimonadota bacterium | reverse complement strand
GGTCATTGACTCACAGCGGGCATTGCAAGCTACCTGGAAGGACGCGATGACAGATGGCGTGTCAGAAGAAGAACGCAAGAAGCTGTCATCTGTACCTATTTCTGAGGCTGAAGCACTGAAGTTGGAGCAGTTGTGGGGAGATGCCGAGATGCGCAATCGCACAATGGCTGACTGGACGGATTTTGCGCACGACAAATACGGTGCTCGCGATGTGCCTTTGTCTGTGCGTATTACCAATGCGATTACTCTGTTTTTCCCCATGGGTATTGCCTGCTGTGTGGTGGCTTATTTGTGGCGTTTGCGCAGGAATTAAAAAGAGTGAGATATGTTCGGGATTAAGCTGGAAAATGTGACCAAGCGTTTTGACAATGTTCTGGCATTGGATCGCATCAATCTGGAAATTGACGCGGGGGAGTTCTTTTTTTTGCTGGGTCCTTCTGGTTGCGGCAAGACCACGTTGTTGCGCATTTTGGCGGGTTTTGAGCAGCCCGAGACGGGTCGGGTGCTTTTTGACGCGCGCGATGTGACTGCTGTGCCTGCGCACGAGCGCAATACGGGTATGGTGTTTCAGAATTATGCGTTGTGGCCTCATATGACGGTTTGGAAGAATGTGGAATACGGCCTCACCATGCGCAATATGTCGCAGCATGAGCGCGACCAAAAAGTGAGGCGTGTTCTGGAAATGGTTCAGATGAGCGGTTATGCCGAGCGGTCGCCCAATCAGCTTTCGGGAGGGCAACAACAGCGCGTGGCACTGGCGAGGGCACTTGTCATAGAACCGGGTGTTGTGCTGCTGGATGAGCCGCTTTCCAATCTGGATGCGCGATTGCGGTTGGAGATGCGCGAACAGTTACAGGATTTGCAGCGCTCTTTGGGCGTTACGATGATTTATGTGACCCATGATCAAAAAGAAGCGCTGGCCATGGGTGCGCGCATTGCGGTTATGCAGATGGGCAAGGTGGCGCAAGTCGGCACACCGCGGGATGTTTACAGGCAACCGCTCACGCGCTTTGTCGCAGATTTTATTGGCGAGATCAATTTGATTTCTGGAGAGATAAAATCTGTGGCATCCGAGGTGGTCGCTACAACAGATGTGGGAGATATTCGCGGGCAGGCGGGGTATGAGGATATCCAGGTGGGGGATCGGGTGTTGTGCGCGATTCGACCCGAGGCAATGGATTTTCTTTTGGATGAATACAGGACGACGGATAATGTCATTTTTGGGCGCGTGCGACGTGCGATTTATCTGGGTGAAGTCGAGCAATTTTTTGTTGAATTGGCGAGCGGCGATCAGATCAAACTGATTGAATATGGCGCGACTTTGCAACACGCACAACCCGGCGATGAGGTGCGATTGGGGTTTTCGAAGCAGCAGGTGGTTGTGTTGCGCGATGAAGCGGAGGACCTCGATGAGGCGGTTTGATCTCAATTTGCCCACGCTCATTTTTTTGGTGGGGTTGATCGGCTTTTTTGCTTTGTTTTTGTTTTATCCCCTTTGGTATGCTTTTGTGCAGTCGCTGGTGGTCGATGGCAGGTTTACGTTTGCGTTTTACGAATTGATGGTGACGAGTCCGGTTTATCGTGAAGCCATTCTCAATAGTTTTCGGCTGGGGATGATTACGACTATTGCGACTACGCTGCTCAGTTTGCCTCTGGCGTTTTTGCTGGTGCGCTACGATTTTGCCGGCAAAGGGTTTCTCAATGGTTTGATTCTGGTGCCTATGGTTTTGCCCCCGTTTGTAGGGGCTATTGGCATGAAGCAGATGTTTGCGCGTTTTGGTTCGATCAATTTGCTGCTTCTGGATCTGGGGCTTATCGATCAGCCGGTAGATTGGTTTGGCGGCGGTGGTTTTGTAGGCGTGGTGATTTTAGAGGTGCTGCATCTCTACCCCATTATGTATCTCAATGTGGCCGCTGCGCTTGCCAATGTCGATCCGAGCCTGGAAGAGGCGGCGCGCAATATGGGTAGCAAGGGATTTCGCCTTTTTCGCACGGTGACATTTCCGCTGATGTTGCCGGGCTATTTTGCCGGGGCGATTATTGTTTTTATCTGGGCGTTTACCGATTTGGGGACGCCGCTTATTTTCAATTACCGTCAGGTTGTAGCGGTCGAGATTTTCAATTCTATTGAGGATATTAACGAAAATCCGATGGCTTACGCGCTCGTTGTCTTTGTGTTGCTGTTGACGGTCTTTTTCTTTTATCTGTCAAAGGCGACGCTGGGCAATCGCCGCTATGAGATGATTGCGCGAGGGTATATCAGTTCGGGGTCGCGTCCGGCTTCTCGCGGGATGACGGTGTTGATTTACGCCGCGATGCTGTCGCTTACGGGCATTGCGCTGATTCCGCATATGAGTGTGTTTTTGACGTCTATTGCCGAGCGCTGGTTTATGGCTGTGTTGCCCCAGGAGACGACCGGGCGATTTTATGCGATGGTTTTTGAACACCCGATGTCTCTGTCCAGTATTGAGATGAGTCTGATGTTGAGTGTGTTGAGTACGACGCTGGATGTTGTGTTGGGGATTGCTATTGCGTATTTGCTCACGCGCACCCGCATCCCGTATAAGGGCGTTTTAGATGCGATGGCGATGTTGCCTTTAGCTCTGCCCGGTCTGGTGCTGGCTTTTGGGTATCTGGCGGGGTATTCGGGTACTTTTTTGGATGCGCGACACTATCCCGTGCCGCTGCTGGTTATTGCCTATGCGGTGCGGCGGTTGCCCTATATGGTGCGCGCGGCGTATGCGGGTTTTCAGCAGACGAGTGTGACGCTGGAAGAGGCGGCTCAGAATTTGGGGGCTTCCCGGTTGCGCACGCTTTTTCAAATTACATTTCCACTGATTTTAGCCAATCTGGTGGCTGGCGGTATTTTGTGTTTTGCGTTTGCAATGCTCGAGGTGAGCGATAGTTTGATTTTGGCACTCAAGGACGAGTACTATCCCATCACAAAAGCGATTTACGCGCTTATGGGGCGTATTGCAGATGGGGCGTATTTGGCCAGTGCGATGGGTGTTTTTGGTATGGTGTTGCTGATTGTGAGTTTGTTTTTAGCCGGGCGATTTTTGGGCAGGCGCATGGGCGAGTTGTTCCGCGCTTAAATGAAAATGCAAGAGGATATGATGAATTTACGGAGATGGGCAATTATTTTTGCTGGAGGTGTGATAGGCATGGTCAATGCGGCGATGGCACAGAATACACCGTGGCACTACAGTTTTGAGGAAACGACGCTGTCGGCGGCCTATCGGGCAGATGCGGGAAGTGAGGTTTCGCTTTCGACGAGACGTTACAAGTGGGGAGCGCAATCTCTCAAATGGACATGGCAAAATAATGGGCGGCTTGTGTTCACGGATCCGGTAACGCAACGCAATCGGGCACTGACCGGTTTTCGGGCGTGGGTGTACAACGAGGAGGCGCTCGATGAGGTGCTGACGTTTGGGTTTGGAACAGAGTCTGAGTTGTCGGCAAATAATCCGCGTTACCAGTTTGAGTTTGGCTTGAATTTTACGGGCTGGCGGGCGATGTGGATC